>DMQT01000057.1:11322-12416 GCA_003455595.1 Betaproteobacteria bacterium | reverse complement strand
GCTTCCTGCGCCGACAGCGCGCACGCTGCCAGCCAGGGAAACGTGTTCTGGCTAAGAAATAGGCTACGTGCATAGAGTGAGTTGAAGCCACCTTCACCGACGATACCAACGATTTGCGCCGCCATCGGCTCCCATAGATTGACTGCGTCCGCAGCATTCATTTGGGCATGCTGTGTCAAGATGAGTTCGATCAGTTGACGCCGCTGTAATTCGCTCGTTTCCATTTGAAATCTCGTTCATCAGCCAATATAACGACAGGGTTCCAATACAGCCGCCGTGCCAATCCGAATTCAGTATGGGGCATTTGCTGAATGCGACGTGACATATATCCTTACTGCTACCGTGTGTTCCTGGTGGTCGTCCAGCAGTGGCACAACGGACGCTTGCTGCACCACGCCATCCAGCGTCACGCTGGTTTCACCTGACGCGTCGTGAACCTGGGTGACTTCGATGTGATATTCCGTTGCATGATAACGGTAGCGCAGTTTGAATGTGGTCCACTCCGCCGGCAGGCACGGGGCAAAATGCAGGGTGTTCACCGTCAGCCGCAGGCCCAGCAGCGATTCCACAATCAAGCGGTACATCCAGCCCGCCGAGCCGGTGTACCAGCTCCAGCCGCCGCGCCCGACGTGCGGTGACACCGAGTACACATCGGCGGTCACCACATAGGGCTCGACCTTGTAGGTGGCCATCCCGGCCGCATCCCTGGCGTGGTTCAGCGGGTTGATCATGTTCGTCAGTGTCCACGCCCGCTTGCCGTCGCCCAGCGCGGCAAACGCCATCGCCGTCCACACCGCGCTGTGGGTATATTGGCCGCCGTTTTCACGTACGCCGGGAACGTAGCCGCGGATGTATCCGGGATCGACTTCGCCCTTGTCAAACGGCGGGTCGAGCAGCTGGATCAGCCCGGCATCCGGCCGCACCAGGCGCTGGTAGACCGCATCCATGGCGCTGCGTGAACGGGTGGCGTCACCGGCACCCGACAACACAGCCCAGCTTTGCGAGATGGAGTCGATCTGGCATTCGCTATTACTGGCTGAGCCCAGCGGCGTGCCGTCGTCGAAATAGGCGCGCCGATACCAGGCGCCGTCCCA
>DMQT01000057.1:9212-11229 GCA_003455595.1 Betaproteobacteria bacterium | reverse complement strand
GTGCGACTTTGGCAAACTGTTTCAGCACCTCGCACAGGAAAAATCCCAGCCAGACGCTTTGGCCCTGGCCTTGCAGCCCCACCAGGTTCATGCCGTCGTTCCAGTCGCCGGAGCCCATCAACGGCAGGCCGCGATCGCCGAACCTGAGACCGTGCTGAATGGCGCGCACGCAATGCTGGTACAGGCTGGCGACGGTGTTCGATTGGCCAGGCAGGTCGTAGTAGGAGTCTTCGCCCTGCGGCACCAGGCGGCCTTCGAGGAAGCCCAGCGGTTCGTCCAGCACACCGGTATCGCCGGTGCCCAGCACGTAACGGCTGGCGACCAGTGGCAGCCACAGGTAATCGTCGGAACAATGCGTGCGCACGCCGCGGCCAAGCGGCGGGTGCCACCAATGCTGCACGTCGCCCTCTGGAAACTGGCGTGATCCGCACAACAGCAGCTGTTCGCGCATCAATTGCGGCTGGGTGTGAATCAGCGCCATCACGTCCTGTAACTGGTCGCGGAAGCCGAACGCGCCGCCGGACTGGTAATAGCCGGTGCGCGCCCACAGCCGACAGGCAATGGTTTGATATACCAGCCAGCCGTTGGTGAGTACGTCGAGTGCCTTGTCCGGTGTTTCGATCTGTACCGCACCCAAGGTGTGATTCCAGTGCTGATATACCGCTTCACGCGCTGCGCGCGCCGCGCTGGCACCCCGGAAGCGCGCCACCAGCGCATTGGCATCGTCGGAATTGCGCCCCAGTCCGAGCTTGAACACGATCTCGCGGGTTTCGCCGACGCCCAGCTCGAATTGCAGCTGCACGGCAGCGCACGGATCGAGGCCCGCGCCGACCTTGCCGGACAAGTTCGTGCGTAGTAACGCGGCGGGCTCTGCCAGCGTGCCATTGCGACCGATGAATTCAACCCGGTCACCGGTCATCGTCAGACTGGCAGCGTCGGTATCCACGTCAAAAAATGCGACGCGTTCCGGGAACTCGGTGTTGTAGGGGTTGCGGGCGTAGAGCGCACCGTTAACGCGCGACATGTCGGTGATGATATGCATCACCGACTTGGCGCGCAGGTCGCCCAGCACCCACTCGGCATAGCCGGTGGCCGACAGCTGGCGTGCGCGACCCGAGCGGTTGTGCAGTTTGAGCACCGAAAACTTGACTGACGCGTCCAGCGCCACATACACCGTGAGCTCGGAATAAATCCCGTCCTCAATCGTTTCAAACACGCTGTAACCGAAGCCGTGGCGGCTGATGTAGGTGCCGGTGCCGCGCGCGGGCAGCGGCATGGGCGACCAGTAGTGTCCGCTCTCTTCGTCACGCAGGTAAAACGCTTCGCCGCTGGCGTCGCTCACCGGATCGTTGTGCCAGGGCGTGAGGCGGAACTCGTGCGCGTTTTCGCCCCAGGTGTAGGCCATGCCGTTTTCCGAAATCACCGTGCCGAAATGCGGATTGGCCAGCACGTTGACCCACGGCGCGGGGGTTACCTGTGTCGGTGTAGTGGTGATGACATATTCCTTGCCATCCGGGGTAAAGCCGCCGAGTCCGTTGAACAGGATCAAATCGTGGGCGGGCAGGGCGCTCGGTACAGCTGGCGCGCGGTAGCTGCGCGTCGGTACGTGGCGCGGCACATAACTGTCCCTGACTAGGATGCGGTTTAGCTGATCCGCCAGCGCGCCACGGCTGTCGCTGAGAATGACGCGTGCAACCGATTGGAACAGCACCCGATCCTCCTCGGAAATCTGATCGGCGGAGCGCACGAAAATGCCGCCTGGCCGATCCATGGCGTGGCCTTCGATACCGGCCGCCACCAGCCCCATGATCTGATCCTGTAGCAGCTGGCGGTAGCTGGCGCGGTCTTCGTTCCAGATCACCAGATCCACTGTCAAACCCTTCAGGCGCCAGTAGGCATGCGCCTGGATCAGTTGCCGCACCAGTTCGATATTGGCCACGTCAGCGATTTGCACCAGGACGATGGGCAGATCACCGGAAATGGCATAGCCCCACAGGCCGGACTGGCCGCGATGGTT
>DMQT01000057.1:389-9121 GCA_003455595.1 Betaproteobacteria bacterium | reverse complement strand
GCACGGTAGGCGAGCCGTCTGTCCTGGTATTTGTCGATCAGGCCGAGGGCAATTTCACGGCTGTCACCGACGCCGGTCACGATATCGACGGTCGCGCTCTGGTTCGGCTCCAGCGTTACCCGACAGCGGATGGCGACAATCGGATCCAGCACCGAGCCGCTGGTGCCGGACAGATCAGCCGCTGGGGCCGGCGTTGCCACACCACCACCGAGGGCGTGCGGATTGACCACGCTATTACAACGACCGATGAAACGCATGCGGTCGGTTTCATACGACACCACACCGCTCACGGTACCGTGTACTTTCATCAGATGTAGCATCCACGGTACCGCTTCATCGCGCGAGCGGGCACGTCGCGTGCACAGGATGGCGCTGCGCTCGGGGAGGATTTCAGTCTGCACAAACAGGTTGCTGAACGCCGGGTGCGCTGCGTCCGCAGCGGCGTTCGCCAGCACCACCTCCGCGTAACTGGTCAGCTCGATGGTGCGGCGCTCGCGCGAGCGGTTGGTCAGGCTGATGCGGCGCAGTTCGATGTCATCCTCGGGTGACACCACGATTTCGGTGTGCGTGTCGATACCTTGATCTCGGCGGCGGAATTCGGCACGCCCCTCGGAAAAAATGGCTTCGTATTTTTGCGCCGACTTGAGCGTTGGCTGATGCGCGACCGACCACACTTCGCCGTTTTCGATGTCACGCAGGTAGCAGTAACTGCCCCAGTTATCGCGTGTGCTGTCCTCACGCCAGCGCGTCACGGCGAGGTCTTTCCAGCCGCTGTAGCCGGCACCGGTATGCGTCACCATGACGTGGTAACGGCCATTGGACAGCAGCTGTACCTCCGGCGTCGGGGTGTCCGGCGCGCTGACCACGCGCATCGGCAGCGCCAGTTCTTTGGCTGTGGTGGGAATGTCGGCGAGCTGGCTGGAATGGGTATAGTAAGGCGTCTGGCGCGGGATACGCTCCTGCAGCAACAGCATGGTCGCCTGAAACAGGGGATCGGATGCAAAGCGGCGTTGCATCGGCCGGTTCAGCAACAGGTATGACAAGGACAACAAGCTCATGCCCTGGTGATGTGCCATGAACGAGCGAATGATGACGCTCGATTCGCCGCGACGTTGCCGGGCTGCGGTGTAATCGATGGCTTCATAAAAACCGAACTTGCCTTCCAGTCCGTCAGCAGCGAGCCGCTGCAAATTCACGCATGCCGCTTCCGGCACCACCATCAAGGCCAGTATGCTGGCATATGGCGCTACGACCAGATCGGCGGCCAGCCCGCGTTTGAGCGCCAGACCGGGCACACCAAATACGCGGTACTGGTAATTGAGGTGCACATCGACCATGTTATAGCCGGATTCCGACATGCCCCACGGCACGCCGCGCTGCTTGCCATAGTCGATCTGACGCGCCACGGCGGCCTTGTAGGTCTGGTCAATCAGCGTGTTATCAAAGCTGGGCATCACCAGCAGCGGCATCAGGTATTCAAACATCGAACCGCTCCACGACAGCAGTGTCGGTTCACCCCCGGCGCTGGTGAGCAGACGCCCCAGTGCAAACCAGCTTTCCTGCGGCAATTGCCCCTGCGCGATGGCGACAAAACTGCAGAGGCGCGCTTCCGATGCCAGCAGATCGTAATAGCTGGCATCGCGGCGCAACTCATCGACGTTGTAGCCGATGGCCAGCAGGCGGCGTGATTTGTCATACAGAAATCCGTAGTCCATGTTGGCGAATGCGCCCGCTTGCGTTGCAAGCTGCTCGGCCGCAGCAATCCGTTCCAGTGCGCGCTGGCTGGCCTGCGCAAGGCTGTGGCGCACAGCTTCGAGCCAGTCACGTTGTGCATTTGTGCTGGCGGCATGGAGCCGCTGGGCAATACCCGAGGCAGCGTGCACGTTGAGCAGTGTCAGTTCGCGTAACGTCGGGATGCTGCTGATTTCCGGCAGCGCATCCAGCCCGTCCGGCGCATCCGGCAATGCCAACCAGGGGGCGAGGAAGCTGAGTTCATCCAGCAAAGCCTGACATTGGCGCACCAGCGTACTGGCCCACCAGGCTGCATCGTTCTCGAGTGCCGTTTCGGACACGACCGCACTGGCGTGATCGGGGTGTACTGCTGCGGCCACTATGGCGATTCCGCCTGCTTCCTGCGCTTCGGCATACACGCCGGTGCGGGCGTGATGCCGGGTGGCGACCGCCAGGCTGCCAGTCTGCGGCAATGCGTCAGCGAAATGCGCCGCCACCGCGAGTGCATCCGCTGCCAGCCGTGTCAGCCAGCTGTGTATATCTACCAGCGTGTCGGGCGGGGCGGCGCAGGCTGCCTCGATGTCAGCCTGCAAACGCGATAGCACCGGTGCGGTTGCGCCGTGCGCGGCGTCCTGAATAATTGCGCAGGTGTCGTGCAAGCCGTCAAACCAGCGCGCACCGATGATGCGTTCGTCAGCCAGCGCGCGCAGTCCCGGACTGAGGGTCAAGAGATGACCGGCGAGATTACCGCTGTCGACGCTGGAGACATACATCGGACGCAGCGGTTGCAGGGTCAGCGTGTCGTACCAGTTATAGAAGTGGCCACGGTGGCGTTCCATGCCTTGCAGGGTGTGCAGTGTGTGGCGGGTGCGCTCGATCAGCAACCCGGCTGGCAGATAGCCGAAGTCATACGCGGTCAGATTGGACAGCAGGGCCATGCCGATGTTGGTCGGCGAGGTGCGATGCGCTATCACGGTGCCGCGATATTCCTGATAGTTATCAGGCGGCAACCAATGGTCTTCCGGCCCGACAAAGGTCTCGAAGTAAGCCCAGGTCTTGCGCGTGATTTTTCTGAGAAAGTGTATCTGTTCGCTGCTCAGGCCCGCCTCGCGGCGCGCCAGTGGACTGCTGAGCCACCAGGCGAGCGCAGGTGAGGCAAGCCATAGCAGCAGAATCGGGCCGGCGACCAGTAACTCGGCCGGGGATGCCAGTGAGAGATAGACCAGGATCAGCGCAGCCAATACCGGCGCAATCCACATCTGCTGGTAGTGGCTGGCCAGATCGGTGCGCCCGGCGCAGGCGGGATCGCCGGACGGTATCCATTCAAGCCGGTGCTGATGCGATATCACCATGCGCCAGAGCGTGCGCAGGATTGCATCCAGACTGCGATAGGTTTCATACGGCAGCCAGGCCAGGGTAAACAGGGCTTGCAGCAGATGTCCGATGATGGCCCGGCCACCATCGCGCAGATGATGCCCGAGCATGGCGTCGGACGGCTTGCGAAATAACGCCAGTGTGGCTGCGCCCAGCGGCGGCACCAGCAAAATGGCAATGACCGCCAGTGTCCAGAGCCAGGCCGGCGTGCCCAGCGACCAGCCGAGCAGCAGCAACAGCGTCAAGGCAGCGGGGACAAGACTGCGGCGCAGATTATCAAACAGCTTCCATTGCGACAGCCACGACAGCGGATTTTTCTGGCGACGGCGGCCGAATCCCGGCACCTTTGGTAACAGCCATTCGAGTAACTGCCAGTCGCCGCGTATCCAGCGGTAGCGGCGATCCATATCGGCGCGATAGCGTGCCGGATAGTCTTCGTACAACTGCACATCGCTCAACAGACCGGCACGTGCATAGCAGCCTTCCAGCAAGTCGTGGCTGAGGATCTTGTTTTCAGGAAAACGCCCCCCCAGCGCGCGCTCGAATGCATCGACGTCATAAATGCCCTTGCCGATGAACGAGCCTTCGTGGAATACATCCTGATACACGTCGGACACCGCGCGGGTATAGGGGTCGATACCGGCCTCACCGCTGTGCAAACGGGCGTAGCGCGAGCGGTTGGCACCGGCCAGCTTTGGGCTCACGCGTGGCTGCATGATGCCGTAACCGCTGCTGATGCGCTGCAGCTGTTCATCGTAGTGCGGGCGATTCAGGGGATGCGCCATGGCACCCACCAGCTGGCGTGCTGTATCGCGCGGCAGCCCGGTGTCCGTATCCAGGGTGATGACGTAGCGCACATCGGACAGCAATGCGATCTCGCCGACAATGAGCATGAACCTATCCATCGCGCCGCCGCGTAGCAGCGAATTGAGTTCCGCCAGTTTGCCGCGCTTGCGCTCGTAGCCCATCCAGCATTTTTCCTGCGGGTTCCAACGGCGCGGACGGTGAAACAGGAAGAATGCATCGTTGCCCAATGCACCCGCGTACTTTCGATTCAGCGCCTCGATGCCGGTCTGCGCCAATTCCAGAAGCACGGCATCTTCCGGTTGGGTTTCTTGCGGCGCATCCTGGAAATCGGTGAGCAATCCAAACTGTAGCGCGTTGTCGCGATTGGCGAGAAAACGGACTTCCAGCGCTTCGAGCAGGTCCTCGATATTGCGCTGGCTGCTGAGCAGGGTGGGGACGATAACCAGGGTTTGAAAATCCGATGGAATACCCTTGGAAAAATCCATCTTGGGCAAGGGGTGGGGCGTCGTCAGCAAGGTGGCGAGCCAATTCACCAGTGCGACAGCCATCTGGCTGGCAGACAACAAAGCGACGATATCAATTACGGCCAGCAGCCAGGTGGGCAGGCCGCTGGCGTAGGCAATCAGCGTCAAGCCGCCTGTGAGCAGCACAGCAATCAGTACAATGGCGCCGAGATAGAGCGGCAGGGGGAAACGCCGTCCGAAATGGTGCAGCGGCGCTAACAGCGCGGGGCGCATGGCCACACTCGCTTCGAGTTCGGTGCAGCCCGCGTCAATCAGGTAATAACCCACATGCGCGGCACGTGCAGCGGCATCCTGGCTGGCGGCGGCTGCGGCCAGCTGGATCGCCTGGCGCGCTACGTCCGCTTCGGCCTGCGCACAGCGGCGGGCGATTTTCTCGATCTGATGGCGATAGCGGTCACGCGTGGCAAAATCCATACCGGCGTAAGCGCGAACCGGATCGGTACGCAGCGTCTGTTCCACCACGCTCATGTCTTCAACAAACGTGGGCCAGTCTGCGGCACCGAGGAAGCGCAAGCTGCCGATGCTGTTGCTGATCGACACCTGGTCGGTGGCCTGTTGCTGGTTGCCCGACTGGATCAGCTGTTCGATGGTCAGGTTGGATTCCGCCAGACGCTGCTCGATCCAGGTCAGCGGCAACGCCAGCGCGGTACCCTGACCCTGCATGCGGCGTGCAAATTCTGAAACGAACGGTGTCGTCATGGGCGGGTCGGAGCGCGCCATATCGGCGGTCAGCAGAATCAGACTTTTGGGATCGGTCTGCGCAATCTCGATCATCTGGTCTACCCAGGCGTCGGCCTGATTACGCTCGATCCTGCCCGCCGCGATACGCACTGCGACGCGTCGCAGATTTTCGATCAACGCCAGCCGGAGCATGATCGGAATGGCCCACAGCTCACCCAGATTGAGCGGCGCGACGGTTTGATACGCCGCCACAAACCGGCTGAAACCGGCTTTGTCTATTCGTCCGTCCCCGTGCGCAACGGCTTCCAGCGCGATGGCGTACACGCGCGGCATCCCGGCGGCGGTGCCGTGTGCCAGGCGCGGCAATTCGCGGCTGTAGGCCTTGGGCAAATGCTGTTTGGCGGTGCGTATCTGTTCCTCGATCAAATAGAAGTTGTCCAGCAGCCATTCGCCCGCTGGGGTAATGCGGCGCTGGGTTGCGACCGCTTCAGTCAGCAGATTACACACCCCGACCAGCACATCTTCGTTCTCCGAAAGCCTGGCCAGCAAAGGGTTCGATGCGTTTTTAGACGTAAGCGTATGGCTGGCCGCCAGATTTTTGCCGTGCTGTTCCAGCTGATCGGCGCTAAATAGTTCGGAGCGCAGCGGGGCTTCTTCATTGGGATAGGTACGCGGCGCAGCAGGGGCGTGGGTCAGTGTCTTGAGAGGCAACAGGCGTTTGGAAAAAATGGGACGGTTGGTTTTCAATTTTGAGGCACCTTGGGCTATTGCAGCCGAATCCAGATAAAGATGTCAGCTCTTTAGAGCATTAGGACCCAATGCCCTTGGTTAAGTCGGTACGCTATCGCACATACTACGTCGCAAGCGGCTCTACTCGACCACGTTTATTTTATTTGGGTCAATGCGCGGTCGCGCTGGTATTTCAGGCTGCCATACCATAGGGCGTACTGGCGGGTAAATTCAGCACCGAAAAAGAATATCTGCGCCGAATAATAGACCCACAAGAGCAGGGCAATCAGCGACCCGGCAGCGCCAAACCCGGATGCTACGCCGCTGTTACCCAGATACAGGCCAATTGCATATTTGCCTAGACTGAACAGGGCGGCGGTGAACACCGCGCCAATCCAGACGTCGCGCCAGGACAACGGCGCATCGGGCAGCATTTTGTAGATAACCGCGAACAGGCTGGCAATCACGCTGAAAGAAATGATTTGCGAAACGGCAGACAGCGCCATCATCGAACTGCTCCAGAAGGTGCCCACGTAGCGTTCGAGTACCGCCAGCGCGGCACTGATGACCAGCGAAATCAATAGCAGAAAGGCCAGCACCAGCACCAGACTGAACGATAGGAAACGGGTTTTAAGCAGAATTATAAAAGCTGAATGCCCCGACGGCGTGACGCCCCACATTTCATCCAGGCTGCCTTTGAGCTCGGCAAACACACTGGTTGCACCGATCAGCAACAGCACGGTGGCGACCAGGGTTGCGACCAGCCCGGATAACGGATTGCGCGCAGCGGCAAGCAAGGCCTGTACAGCCTGCGCGCCATTGGGTCCGACCAGGCCCTGTATCTGTCCAATGATCTCGCCCTGCGCCGCTTGCGCGCCAAAGAAATACCCGGCAATGGCGATTGCCAGTATCAGGATGGGCGTCATGGAAAACAGGGTATAGAATGCCAGCGCAGCGCCTCTACTCGACGCACGGTGGTCAATCCAGGCTTTGATGGATTCAAACAGGAGTTTTTTCATCTGGATAGGCTGCACTCGCAGTGTTTGCCTGAGACCAGGCCACGATTATCACTCTAGGTCGATCCGGCCTACTAATCTGTGCGATAGCGCACCTTGCGTCCAAATAATTGGCTCGCGCAGACCGCACAGAAAATAATAGTGTCCTACGTTCGCTAACGTACAGAACACGATGCAGCTTGCGTTTACTGTGATGCTAGGCAAACTGATTCAGGCTCGCAGTCGCTCTAGCGAATGGGGTGTCGGCGCTGGCTGGCCTGGCAGCATGCATACTCCGGTTTGAGTGCTGTTTGACCCTGGATTGGTTTGCCGCAACTGGTTTACCGCAATTGAAATCATGAAGATTTCATTTTTAAAATGTGTCAGGAAAAACCGGATTTTTCCAAATTGAAAGGAAATAAAATCATGAAATATTCATTACTGCTCGCTGGGCTTGTGACTGCTGTTGCGTTGAGTGCTTGCGAAAAACAACCTGTTGTCGTGAACAATCCAGTACCTGTTGCCGTTCCCGGCCCTGCCGGTGCGCCGGGTACCACGGGTACCACGGGTACCACGGGTACCACGGGTACCACGGGCGCCACAGGTAATACTGGCAGCACAGGTGCGACCGGTTCGCAAGGTTACACCGGCGATTCGGGTGCGACGGGTGCAACCGGCGATACCGGTGCAACGGGCGGCAACACCACGATTATCGTTCCTCCAACGCCCCCAGCCACAAGTAACTAATTAACCACATGGCATTGTCTTCCGTCAGGAAATAATCCCTGGTAAGCGCGTGGCTGCCTTGTTTTCGGCAGACCAATTCGGAAGGCAGTCCTATGCGTTACAGCAAGCTAATCGTGGTCTTTAAACTCAGGTTGATGTTGGGCGTGGCAGGCATTTTCTGCGCCACCACAACCGCTTTGGCTGACGAACTGCAGTGCACTAAAGATTCAGTTATCAGTCCGGTCAAAGTGCCGCATGTAAAGCGTGAAACGACCAGGCAACCCGGTGCTGTCAGGCAGCCCGGATTCAAAAAAAATAAACCCATGCAGGCAAATAAAGCACGCTGGACCTGATGCAAGATTAGCGTCCCCACTTCAAGGAAACACCCAATGCACCCTCTCATGCTGCCTCGCTTGCTGGTTACACTGTGTGTGCTGAGTCTGGCAGCCTGCGGTGAAGTGGCAACATTGCCGGAACAGGCGGGCGTCGGCCCCCACCCGATCTTGCCATCGCCGAATCCGACGCTTATTCCCACCGTGCATATCGCACCTGCCAAAGGCTGGCCGACTGGCGTTACGCCGAAAGCGGCTGCGGATTTGGCGGTGAATGCGTTTGCCAGCGGCCTTGACCATCCGCGTTGGCTCTACGTGCTGCCCAACGGTGATGTGCTGGTAGCTGAAACCAATGCACCCCCCAAACCCGAGGACAGCAAAGGCATCAAGGGCTGGATCATGAAATGGGTAATGAAGCGGGCAGGCGCAGGCGTGCCCAGCGCAAATCGTATCACCCTGCTGCGTGATGCTAACGGCGATGGCGTTGCAGAAACACGCAGCGTATTCCTGTCCGGCTTGCATTCTCCCTTTGGCATGGCCCTGGTGGGCAATGATCTTTATATTGCCGATACCGATGCATTATTGCGTTTTCCGTATCGAAGGGGCGAAACGCACATCACCGCAGCAGGTGTCAACGTGATCGCTTTGCCCGCCGGGCCGATCAACCATCACTGGACCAAGAATGTCATTGCCAGTCCGGATGGCAAGCATTTGTATGTGACCGTCGGCTCAAACAGCAATGCGGGTGATAACGGTATGGATAAGGAGGTCAACCGTGCCGCCATCTGGGAGGTGGACCCCGCAACCGGGGCTGCACGTATCTTTGCCTCGGG
>DMQT01000057.1:0-340 GCA_003455595.1 Betaproteobacteria bacterium | reverse complement strand
GCGGTCAACGAACGCGATGAAATCGGCAGTGATCTGGTGCCCGACTACATGACATCGGTCAAGGACGGTGCTTTTTACGGCTGGCCTTACAGCTATTATGGCCAGCATGTTGACACCCGCGTGCAGCCGCCACGGCCTGACCTGGTCGCGAAAGCGCTCGCGCCCGATTATGCGCTGGGCGCACATACGGCTTCGCTGGGACTGGCATTTTATACGGCGAATTTATTGCCGCAGCGGTATAAAAACGGCGTATTCATTGGCCAGCACGGTTCGTGGAACCGGCAACCCCGTAGCGGTTACAAAGTGATTTTTGTGGCGTTCGAAAACGGTCAACCCGTGG
>DMQT01000296.1 GCA_003455595.1 Betaproteobacteria bacterium | reverse complement strand
GAAGGTGCCGAGCTGGCCTTTACCTACCAGGGTGACAAAATCAAAGACCGTGTCACCGATTTTGCCAAAGAATTCGATAGTGACCTGGTGTTGCCATGCGATGTGGCTAGCGATGAAGAAATAGCGCAGCTGTTCACTGATCTGGGCAAGGCGTGGGACGGTCTGGATGGCATTGTCCATTCCATCGCATTTGTTCCCAAGGCTGCATTACAGGGTGATTATCTGGATGCAGTCACGCGTGAAAATTTCCATATCGCGCACGACATCAGCTCCTACAGCTTTGCCGCGCTGGCCAAAGCCGCCCTACCGATGATGCAAGACCGCCGCGCCGCCTTGGTAACGCTGAGCTACCTCGGCGCAATCCGTACCGCGCCGAATTACAACGTAATGGGGCTGGCTAAAGCCAGTCTAGAATCCAACGTGTACTACATGGCGCAAAGTCTGGGACCAAAAGGCATCCGCGTGAATGCCGTTTCTGCCGGTCCGATCAAAACCCTGGCAGCCAGCGGTATTACTGACTTTGGCAAAATTTTGAATCACGTCGAACGTAATGCACCCTTGCGCCGTAATGTCACCATCGAAGAAGTGGGCAATGCAGTGGCTTTCTTGCTATCCGATCTGGCGAGCGGTATTACCGGGGAAATCACCTATGTCGATGCCGGCTTCAACACCAGCATGGGCGCTGACCTGACCTGAGCTGATCCGTAACGCAAAAAAAAAAAGCCTGCCACGTACCCGCGGCAGGCTTTTTTAATAGACGTCATTTACTGTGCTTGCTTGTCCAACGCCGTTTTTTGAATTTCAATTTTGGCTTTGTTTTTCAAGCTGACGAGATAATCAGCAAAATCAGTTTGCGCGATAATCTGGCTAAGTTCATTCTGTACTGCTTTCACCTTGACAGCATCCGGCGGTGCGGGAGCAACTACACGCGTTACCCGTGCCAGTGTATAAACACCGTTGGTATCGGCTGCACCTACGTACACCGGTAGCGCCTTAATATCCGCGCGGAATACCGGCTCCAGCAATGCGGGCGGCAAACTGCCCAGTTGCTGACGCGACACAGTCATGAAATCGGTCCATTTTACGCCCGGCTCTTTGCCAGCACGCAGTTGAACAAGATCGGCTTGCCCCTGCTTAGCAGCCAGTGCAATCGCCTGGGTACGCTTAAGATGTGCCTCAATAGCTACACGTACCATCTCCAGTGGTTGCAAGGCCGCTGGCTTGTAATCAAGCAAACGCGCAGACGCAAGCGTGCCTGATGCAACTTCGATTGCTTCGGTATTCCGTTTGTTCTTAAGAACATCATCCGAAAACAGCGCGGCGATCATTTTCGGGTTATTCAGTATGCCGGCCGCTTCCCCACCTTTACGCGTAATCCAGCCCGAGGTTTGCACCGTCAGCTTAAGCGCCTTGGCTACGGGCGCCAGGCTGTCAGATTGCTCATAAACCTGATTGCTGAAAGTCTCAGCAACATCGGCAAACTGTTTCCCGCCTTGTTGATTCTGCAACTCGGTGGTGATGTCTGCTTTTACAGCCTCCAGCGGCTGCACTTTAGCCGGCTTAATACCTGTCAACTGTATGATGTGATAGCCAAATTCGGATAGTACCGGCGTGCTGATCTGGCCTTCTTTCATGGCAAATGCCGCATCGGAAAACGGTTTGACCATGGCATTGCGCGCAAACCAGCCTAAATCACCGCCCTGAACGGCGGAACCCGCATCCGAGGAATCACGTTTTGCGATTTCAGCAAACTTGGCCGGGTTGGCCTTGACCTGCAGATAAATCGCCTCGGCCTTCGCTTTGGCTGCAGCGCGTTTCTGAGCATCGTCACCAGCAACTACCGCTATCAGGATATGGCTCGCCCGTCGTTGCTCCGGTTCACGATATTTGGCTGCATTCTGTTGATAATATTGCTGAATCGCGGCCTCGCTAACCGGCATTTGATTGGCCATGGCAGCCTGCGACAAAACCACATACCCAAATCGTGCTTGGGCAGGCAAAGTGTAATCAGCTTTGTGACTGTCATACCAGCGCTGTATTTCTGCCGGACTCACTTGGGTTTGCGCCATAAATTGCTCGGGCGCGAGAGTTGCCAGGCTGACTTCCCGTTTTTGCTCGTAGGCCTGCAGGAAATTTACGACCACATTGCCGGGAACCAGGCCCGGTGCCGAAAACACACTACGCATCTCATTCACCAGTAGTTCCTGGCGCACACGGTTCTCAAACTCACCGATACTCATGCCTTGCTGGCGCAAGACTTGATCGTAACGGCTTTGCGAAAACTGACCATTGTCCTGAAATGCTGGCAGTGCAGCTATCGTTTCAGCGAGATGCGCGTCACTGACGACCATCTTGGCCTGTCTGGCAGCATCGATAATCAGATGCTGACTGACTAAACCATCCAGTACACCTTGACGTATTTTGGGATCATCAAACAAAGCGGGGTTGTAAGCAGCACCCATCGAAGCTCGCATTTCCTGCTGCTGTCCCTTGATGGCGCGATCAAATTCCTGGCGTGTGATTTTGTCGCCATTCACTTTGGCGACGACATCATCCCCACCGCTCTTGTTAAAGTAAGACTCCACTCCCCACAGCATGAAAGGAATGGTAATAAGCGCCAAAATAACCTTGGCCAGCCAGCCTTGCGCGCGTTCACGAATTGCATCTAGCATAATAATTTTGTACTAAAGAAATGCGTACGAAAAAAAAGGCGAACTCACGTTCGCCTTTCATGTTGGCGGAGTGGACGGGACTCGAACCCGCGACCCCCGGCGTGACAGGCCGGTATTCTAACCAACTGAACTACCACTCCAATTACCCTTGCTAACATTCTGGTGGGTGCTGAGGGGTTCGAACCCCCGACATTCGCCTTGTAAGGGCGACGCTCTACCAGCTGAGCTAAGCACCCGAAGTCCGCTAGTTTACTGCATCTTTCAACGCTTTTCCAGCCCGAAACTTGGGAACTTTTGCAGCCTTGATTTTTATCTCGGCCCCTGTACGGGGATTACGTCCGGCACGCGCTGCGCGCTTGCCCAGATAAAACGAACCAAACCCGACCAAGGTCACCATATCTCCTTTTTTTAACGCAGCTTGCACTGCATGCATAGCGGCATCCAATGCACGCCCTGCAGCTGCTTTCGAAATATCGGCAGATTCAGCAACAGCGTTAATCAATTCTGATTTATTCACGTGTGTCCCCTTTCTCATTCACTCAGCCACAGGAAAAATCCTGAACCAGCTTTATAGCAAGCCTGAAATCCTTGTGTCAAGCGACTTCCAGCCGTGTTATGCATAAAAAATGCCGTTCCAGGAACGGCATTTTCATTACTACCACTTCAATACTCAATGCTTGGTTATCACCGCAACAGGCTCAAGCGGTGGCACCACGGCAGCAACAACATCCCCAGCTGGGACAGCTGCATCCGGCAACGGCTCGGGGGAACGCTCCAGCGCCATTTTAAGCACCTGATCAATCCATTTTACCGGTCGAATATCAAGCTTGTTCTTGATGTTCTCAGGAATCTCAACCAGATCACGAACATTTTCTTCTGGAATCAATACCGTCTTGATGCCGCCACGGTGCGCTGCAAGCAATTTTTCCTTGAGGCCGCCAATCGGCAAGACCTCTCCACGCAGCGTAATTTCACCTGTCATCGCCACATCGGCACGTACCGGAATCCCGGTCAGCACTGATACCATGGCGGTACAGATCCCCACACCCGCGCTCGGACCATCCTTGGGCGTGGCACCTTCTGGCAAGTGAATGTGGATGTCATTTTTCTGATAAAAATCCTGCGGAATACCCAAGGCAGCGGAGCGACTACGCACCACCGACAAGGCTGCCTGAATGGACTCCTGCATCACCTCGCCCAATTGCCCGGTAGTAATCATCTTACCTTTACCCGGCAACAACACGCTTTCGATAGTCAGCAATTCGCCGCCCACCTCGGTCCACGCCAATCCAGTAACCTGCCCTACCTGGTTATTCTTTTCCGCCACACCATAGCTGAAACGACGCACACCCAGATACTTATCCAGATTGCGGGCAGTCACAGTCACCTTCGCTGCCTTGCCTGTTTTCATCAGCAACGCTTTGACGCCTTTGCGGCAAATTTTAGCAATGTCACGATCCAGACTGCGCACACCGGCTTCACGCGTGTAGTAACGCACGATATCGCGCAATGCGCTTTCGGAAATCGCAAACTCCTCCGGCTTGAGGCCATTGGCTTTCATCTGTTTGTCCACCAAATAACGCTCGGCAATATTTACCTTCTCGTCTTCGGTGTAGCCTGACAGGCGAATGATCTCCATCCGGTCTAGCAATGGTGCCGGAATATTCAGGGTATTCGCCGTTGCAACAAACATTACGTCAGACAAGTCGAACTCGACCTCGACGTAGTGATCGGAAAACGTGTGATTCTGTTCCGGATCCAGCACTTCCAACAATGCAGATGACGGATCACCCCGGAAATCCTGACCCATTTTATCCACTTCATCCAGCAGAAATAGTGGGTTACGCACGGCCACTTTGCTCATGCTCTGCAAAATTTTGCCCGGCATGGAGCCAATGTAAGTGCGCCGATGACCACGAATCTCGGATTCATCACGCACGCCGCCCAGCGCCATGCGGATAAATTTACGATTCGTCGCTTTGGCGATTGATTGACCCAACGAGGTCTTGCCCACACCCGGAGGACCTACCAGGCACAAAATCGGGCCTTTAAGTTTTTCCACGCGCTGCTGCACCGCAAGATACTCGACGATGCGTTCCTTGACCTTGTCCAGACCATAGTGATCGAGATCAAGAATCGCTTCAGCTTTTTTCAGGTCTTTGCTGATTTTGGTTTTTTTGCGCCACGGCAAGCCAACCAGCGTTTCGATATAGCTGCGAACCACAGTTGCCTCGGCCGACATCGGTGACATCAGCTTGAGTTTTTTAAGCTCAGCCTCGGCCTTGACCAGCGCATCCTTGGACATGTGTGCGTCTTTAATACGCTTTTCGAGATCGTCAATATCTGCGCCCTCTTCCAAGTCACCGAGCTCTTTTTGAATAGCCTTGACCTGCTCATTCAGGTAATACTCGCGCTGGCTTTTTTCCATCTGGCGTTTGACACGGCCACGGATGCGCTTTTCCACTTGGAGAATGTCAATTTCGCCTTCCATCAGGCTCATCAAGTGTTCCAGACGGCTCCGTACCGGAAACATCTCGAGTATTTCCTGTTTTTGCTCCAGCTTGAGCGGCAGATGCGCGGCAATGGTATCGGCCAGACGCCCAGCCTCATCGATACCCACCAGTGAAGTGAGAATTTCAGGCGGAATTTTCTTGTTCAACTTGACGTACTGATCGAACTGCGTGACCAAAGCGCGGCGCATGGCCTCCGCTTCATTGTCGGCACTGGTGTCGTCGGCAGCCACCAGTTCGGCGCGCCCCACATAGTGGGTATCCACATCTGCATATTCAAGGACATTGGCGCGCTGGTTACCTTCTACCAGCACCTTCACCGTGCCATCGGGCAATTTCAGCATCTGCAAAATAGTGGCTACGGTGCCAATCGTGTAGAGGTCTTCGGGCGTAGGCTCATCTTTGGCTGCGGATTTTTGCGCGACCAGAAGAATGCTTTTGCCAGATTCCATCGCTGTTTCCAGCGCTTTTATGGATTTTGGTCGCCCCACAAACAAGGGGATGACCATATGCGGGAATACCACCACGTCACGCAATGGCAACAGGGGCAATGTAAGCTCTTCGGCGTCTTGGAGTAAGGCCATGATAGTGTTTTAACCTTATGTCAGAAATAAATGACCAGGTCACCAGATGCAGGGCGGCTTGATAAAATTCAAGTCACAACTCCACCGGTGCGCGGCAAGTGCCTGAATCCAAGCAAAAACAATTACGAAATAATTTAAAGCCGGGCGCTTTTTTTAGCGCCCGCATTGTTCAGGAAGCAACTTTTGGTTGATCCGAATAAATGAGTAGTGGCTTGCCCTCACCCATAATAACGGATTCGTCCAACACCACTTTAATGACATTGTCCATGGAAGGAAGTTCGAACATGGTATCGAGCAAGGCATGCTCAATGATCGAGCGCAATCCGCGCGCGCCGGTTTTGCGCTCGAGTGCACGTTTGGCAATGGCCGCCAAAGCAGTGTCACGAAACTCCAACTCGGTGCCTTCCATCTCGAACAGCTTGGCGTATTGCTTGGTCAGAGCGTTCTTCGGTTCAGTCAGGATGGTCATCAGTGCCGCTTCATCCAGCTCCTCCAGCGTTGCTACCACGGGCAAGCGACCGACAAACTCGGGAATCAGACCAAATTTAATCAGGTCCTCAGGCTCCACATCACGCAGCAATTCAGAAATATTGCGGCTGTTATCCTTGCTCTTCACCTCGGCACCAAAACCAATGCCACCCTTGGTGGAACGATTCTGCACGACTTTTTCCAGACCAGAGAACGCGCCGCCACAAATGAACAAGATATTGCTGGTGTCGACCTGCACAAATTCCTGGTTGGGATGCTTGCGGCCACCCTGCGGCGGGATCGACGCTGTTGTGCCTTCGATGAGCTTCAACAAGGCTTGTTGAACACCTTCGCCAGACACATCACGGGTGATGGATGGATTATCCGATTTGCGAGAAATCTTATCAATTTCATCGATGTAAACAATGCCATTCTTGGCTTTTTCCACATCATAATCACATTTTTGCAGCAATTTCTGAATGATATTTTCTACGTCCTCACCCACATAGCCGGCTTCAGTCAGTGTGGTAGCGTCTGCAATAACAAAAGGCACATTCAACAATCGTGCGAGGGTTTGTGCCAGCAAGGTCTTGCCGGAACCCGTCGGGCCAATCAGCAGGATATTGCTTTTGGCCAATTCAACATCGTCTTTGCCGCTTTGGTGACGAAGGCGTTTGTAGTGGTTGTAAACAGCGACGGAAAGTATGCGCTTGGCCTTATCTTGGCCGATTACGTACTCGCCCAGAATCTCCTGGATTTCGCGCGGCGTTGGCAAATCCGATTTGCCAGACTTACCACCCTGCGCCTGCTGCACTTCCTCACGGATGATATCGTTGCACAGCTCCACGCACTCATCGCAGATGAATACAGAGGGTCCGGCAATCAACTTGCGGACTTCGTGCTGACTCTTGCCACAAAACGAGCAATACAGCAGCTTTTCGCCACTACCTTTGTCAGACATAAAACTCTCCGTTACTTCTCAATGATCGTGACTTAACCAATTGCCTCTGCCCGGCTAGTAATGATTTTATCCACCAGGCCATATTTGACCGCTTCTTCCGCACTCATGAAGTTGTCTCGGTCAGTGTCTTTTTCAATCGTCTCAACGGACTGACCCGTGTGGTCAGCCATCATCTGGTTGAGGCGTCCACGCAAGTAGATGATTTCCTTGGCATGAATTTCGATATCCGACGCCTGCCCCTGGAATCCGCCACTCGGTTGGTGAATCATCATGCGCGAATTCGGCAGACAATAGCGCTTGCCCTTGGCACCCGCAGTTAGCAAAAACGCACCCATACTGGCTGCCTGCCCCATACACAGCGTACTTACATCTGGCTTGATGAACTGCATGGTGTCGTACACTGACAAACCAGCGGAAACGGAGCCGCCAGGGGAATTAATATAGAAATAAATATCCTTGTCCGGATTTTCCGATTCCAGAAACAACATTTGCGCCACCACCAGATTGGCACTGACCTCATTGACCGGGCCAACCAGAAAAATCACGCGTTCTTTAAGCAGGCGCGAGTAAATATCGTAGGCACGCTCGCCACGACCGCTTTGTTCCACCACCATGGGCACCAGACCCAAGCCTTGCGGCTCCCAATTGCGGTTATCCGTCATGCTATTCAAGCCCTTCCCATCAATTCGTCAAAAGCCACCTGTTGGTCTTCAACCTGAGCTTTGCCCAACACCCATTCGACCACGTTGTTTTCCAGCGCCAGCGATTCCATTTCCTGCATCCGCTCAGGATTCTGTTGATGCCACTTTATCACCTCCTGCGGATCTTCGTAACTTTGTGCAAACTCTTCGATCAGCTTGCGCACCTGCTCAGGTTTGGCGACCAAACCATTGGCGTGTACAGCTTCTGCAAGAATCAAACCCAGGCTGACACGGCGTTTCGCTTGCTCACCGAAGATATCGGCAGACAGCGGCACATCCTGAACATTCATGCCACGTGCCTGCATGTCGTTACGTGCGCTTTCCATTAAGCGCTGCATTTCCATGTCCTGCAACGACTTGGGCACCTCAATCTGGGTCGCATCCAGCAACACTTGCATGACCTGTTCTTTCACCTTGGCATTCACGCGATTTTGCACCTCGCGTTCCAGATTGCCCTGGATTTCGGCACGCATTTTCTCCACGTCACCATCTGCCACACCCAGGCTTTTGGCGAATTCCGTATTCACTTCAGGCAATTTCGGGGCGCTGACATCGGTCACTTCAACCGCAAAAGTGGCGGTTTTTCCTGCCAGCTCACTGGCGTGATAGTCCGGCGGGAAAGTCACATCAAACGACTTGCTGTCGCCCGCTTTGACATCCATCAAGGCTGTTTCAAATTCCTTCAACGTACGACCCTCACCCAGCACCACGCGAAACCCTTTTGCCTCGCCGCCGCCAAATACTTCACCATTGATGGTGCCCGTGTAATCCAGCGTCACCAGATCGCCCGCTACTGCCGCGCGGTCGGCGCTATTAAATTCAACGCGCTGTTTACGCAGCACTTCAACCGTTTTATCCACATCCGCATCACCTACGTTCACAATCGAACGCGTGATCTTTGCGCTCGAAATATCACCCAGCGTGACCTCAGGATAGACTTCAAACGTCGCGGAGAATTCAATTGCATCGGGTGTCGCCGCATCGGTTTTAGGTTCGATACGGGGATAACCCGCTACTTTGAGCTGATTGGCACGTACCGCTTCGGAAAACGTTTTTTCCACCGCATCGCCGAGCACTTCCTGGCGCACCTGACCCGCGTATTGCTTGGCAACGATGCTCATTGGTACCTTGCCGCGGCGGAAGCCATCCAGCTTGGTATTGCGCGCAATGTCCTTGAGGCGCGTGGTCACTTCAGTTTCAATCTGTTGCATCGGCACCGCCAGGTGAATACGGCGTTCCAGGGTGCTGATTTGTTCAACGGTGGCTTGCATGCGGAAATCCTTACTGACATTAAATTGAGGCGCAACCGGATCAGCCGATTACGCGGAAAACTATGGTGCGAAAGGGGGGACTCGAACCCCCACACCTTGCGGCGCTGGAACCTAAATCCAGTGCGTCTACCAATTCCGCCACTTTCGCAAACCGCCAAGTGTAATATAATTGCGCCTTCGCTGTCAGCTTCTATGCCCAATAGCGCCAATTATCGATGCCACTGCTCGCCACCTTACATGTCTGTTGGTCATTACGAAAATTTTCCAGTTGCGTCCATTCTGCTACCACGCCGCCTGCGCCACCCGGTTGCGGTCATTTACCGTTTTGCGCGCAACGCAGACGATATCGCCGATGAGGGGAACGCGACTGCGGAGCAACGCTTGGCCGAACTCGATGCTTACCGCGCCGAATTAAGCNNCGTTTACGCCATGCAGTGGGGGTAATTTACCGCTTTGCGCGCAGCGCAGACGACCTGGCTGACGAGGGCGATGCGACCGCTGATGCACGGCTGGCATCGCTGGATGCCTACCGTGACGAATTACACCGTATTGAATCCGGCAGTGCACCGCGCACCCCATTGTTTGTTGATTTATCTGCTGTCATCGGCCGGCATCAGCTGCCTTTGCAGCCATTTTACGACCTGCTCGACGCATTCTCGCAAGACGTGGTCAAAACGCGCTATGCCAATTTTGGCGAAGTGATGGATTACTGCAAACGCTCGGCTAACCCGGTTGGCCGGTTAATGCTGGCGCTGTATGGCGAAACCGATG
>DMQT01000076.1:3660-4385 GCA_003455595.1 Betaproteobacteria bacterium | reverse complement strand
TCAATGATGCGGTTCGTGCCATAGCCTATATTAACCACTCATTAGTGGTCTCAATGGGAAAAGAGCTTGAACATGTCGAACAGCGCTATGATGAAGCAGGGTGATGCCGCGTTTTCGCTGCTTGATGAAGCGGCCATTATGGCCGCTGAGTTGCGTCATGACCCCTATGACTTTGCCTTTGCCGAGAGCGCAATCAACTCCCGTTTCAAGGATGAAGTGCTGGCCGATGCGCCGCGCATTCCTGATCGTGGGAGCTATGGTTTACCGAACCTGCACTATGGCCCCAGGTTCGGGGCTGTCATTCAAGACCTTCTCAGCCCGCGCTTCCGGCACCTCGTCGAGCAGAAATTCGATACCGACCTTAGTAACAATCCGCCTGTAATCCTCATGATGGGCAATACGACGGGGCACTACAACGAAGGCTACGCCCATCCCGATTCGAAACACAAGATTATCACCGTGCTACTGGGCTTCAGCAGCGAGTGGCCCTACGAACGCGGCCGGCTCAGGGTCTTGCGTAGCGCAGACCGCGAAGACTATGCGTTCGAGTTTGCGCCGGAGTTCGGGCGGATGATCATGTTCCGCGTCTGCGATCATTCCTGGCATGGTTTCCTGCCGCAGAAAGGGCAACGCATGAGCCTCCAGCTATGCTATGTCGATTCGGAATCGTACGTCAGGCGCGAGTATTGGCGTCACAGCGTAAGCGCTTTCGCCAAATCGGTGCC
>DMQT01000076.1:1845-3484 GCA_003455595.1 Betaproteobacteria bacterium | reverse complement strand
CCTCCGGTGATCGGTGATAGCCTGGGTGTGCGCGACATCGACAATAGTAAGCGGGCCTTCTTCACACCAGCGTTACGCGCAAGCTTTCCGACCTGCGCAGTGTTCGCCGATGCGCTGCAACGCCCGGACATTGCACGCCAGTTTGAGGAGACCTGTGAGATCGACGTTTCAGGCAGTTATCTACGCATGGAATATATCCAGGATACCGACGGCGCCTGGCTCGAACCGCATCGCGATATTCCCGAAAAGTTGTTCTCCATGGTCATTTATCTGTGCACGGGTCCCGATGCCAAAAATTGGGGAACCGATATTTATGATGCGGAGCGCCGCTGGGTCGGTCGGAGTTCGGCCGAGTTCAATTCGGCGGTGATCTTCGTTCCCGGGTCCGACACCTGGCACGGCTTCGACCCGCGCCCGATCATCGGCGTGCGTCGCTTGCTCGAGATCAACTATGTCCGCCCGAACTGGCGTGACCGTAATCAACTTTCGTTTCCAGACCAGCCGATTACCGTGGCGACATGAAGGGCTTGGGCGTGCTTCGCGCCGGGATGATCGGCGATTATTGGAACGGGTTCTCTATGCAGCAGTTGCCAAAAACGGCGTCGCCATTCAATCAGGAAGTCGCTATGCCATGTCGCGTTGACGGCGTAATTGCAAGGAGCTTCTATGGGGCAAGTGGTGGGGCGGAGCATTTCATCTCCGTGGAAGCTTCTGCTGGTCTCAGTCTTGGTGAGCAGATTGAACTTGTGCAGGAGCGCTACGCAGAGGCGAAAAGATCGCTCGGCTTGGCGCCCGATACTGCGATATTTCGGCGGATATTCCTCAGCGACGTGTTGAATCAGGCCGCACTGGTCCGCGATAGTGGCTTGGTTGGCGAACCGCTCGATAGCCTGGTAGCAGTCTCGATTGTGCAGCAGGCGCCATTGTCCGGCGCCAAGATTGCGCTACTGGCGTACCACGTCGAGAGTCAAGACCGCTTCACAAAACATCGTCTTACGCCGAAGCACCTAGTCGTTGAGAAGAACGGGCTACGCCATCTATGGAGCACCCGGCTCTGTGCCGGCGCCTGCGACTCGTCTGCCTCGACGGTGGAAGTGCAGACGCGCAAAGTCTTCAATGATCTGATCGACACTCTGTCTAGCCAGGGTAGCACGCTTCGCGACCACTGCATCAGGACATGGATTTACCTCAAGGACGTCGATGTGTTCTATCAGGGAATGGTGGACAGCCGGAGCGAATTGTTCTCACAACAGGGGTTGACCAATGACACGCATTATATTGCGAGCACTGGCATTGAAGGTGCCTGTGCGCACCGATCCGATCTTGTTGCGATGGACGCCTATTCCATTCTCGGGCTTGCGCCGGAACAGATGTCATATCTCAATGACTTCGACCATCTGTGCGCGACCAAGGACTACAACGTCACTTTCGAGCGTGGCACGCGTATCGCCTACGCCGACCGGTCGCATCTTTTTATCTCGGGAACAGCGAGCATCGATCGCGCCGGACGGGTCGTGCACCCAGGTAACGTTCTCCGTCAACTCGACCTTGCCCTCAGCAATATTGATGCTCTATTGAGTTCAGTGTCAGCCAATCTGGCCGACATGATGTACTTGCTCGTGTACCTGCGGGATCCGAC
>DMQT01000076.1:0-1779 GCA_003455595.1 Betaproteobacteria bacterium | reverse complement strand
ATCCTCATCGTCCAGGGTTCCGTCTGCCGACCGGAATGGCTTGTCGAAGTTGAAGGCATCGGGATCGTGGTCAATGATGAGCCGACGCTTCCATCCTTCTGACGTTGTAGCGCCAAGACGTGCGCGAGCGGAGTCCACACTCGCCCGTATCGCCGCGATGAATGTGGGGAAGCCGATCCTGTAACCTAAGCGTCGACGTGCCCAAGCTGTTTAACGTGTAAGGAGCGCATAGAGCAGGGGTAGTCTCGCAGGTAGTTCCGACGGTTTCCGGATAATGATGAAGTTGTCCTTGCCGAAGATGTGGGGCAGGTATTCGTGGGCTTCTTGGTCGACGGTCACGCAAAAAGGACGCAGACCCTGCTGCCTTGCTGCGATCAAGGCCTTGCGCGTGTCTTCGATTCCATAACGGCCTTCATACAGATCGGCGTCGTTGGGTTTTCCGTCGGTGAGCAACAGCAGCAGGCGCTCGCGGGCTTTTTGGCGCCCCAGGATTTCGGTGGCGTGGCGGATGGCTGCGCCCATGCGGGTGTAGTATGCCGGGCTGATGCTGTTGATGCGGCCGCGCACGGTGTCATCGTAAGGCTCATTGAAAGTTTTCAAGGTATGGAAGCGCACGTCGGTGCGTTGTTGGGAACTGAAGCCATACAGCGCGAAACGGTCACGCGTTACGGACAACGCCTCGGAAAAAAGAAACATGCTGTCGCGGATAACATCGATTACGCGCCGTTCTTCGCCTACCCATGCCTCGGTGGATAACGACAGGTCGGCCAGCAGCAGGCAAGCCAGGTCGCGCTCGCGCTTGCGCTGGTCCAGATAAAAACGGGTTTCAGCACCGGCATTGTGGGCGAGGTGACGGATATAGGGATCGATATCAATGTCGTTGCCTTCAGGCTGCGTCTTGAGGCGCAGGCGCACCGGTAGCAAGGCGCTGAACTGCCGCCGCAGGCGTTGCTGGTCGCGCTTCAGATGCTCGGGAAGCGCGCATGGTTTGGCATCCGCCAAGGGAATCGTGTTGACCCGGCATTGATCCGGTTTCAGGGTGTGCGTTCTGTAGTCCCATTCCGGCAGCATCTTGCTTTCGTCCAGAGGGAGGTGGTTGTCGCCTTCCGACGGTGGCAAGTCCAGCATCATGCGTAGCTTCTTGGCGACGCTCTTGCCGTCCCGCGCGATCGCGATAACATCCAGATCGTCCGCCGCCTGGGCGAGATCCTGGTCCTCGTTTTCCTTGGTTTCATGTTCGACTTTTGCGTATTCGGTCCAACTGAATATCGATTCGGGCCGGAATAACAAGAGACCACCCTTCCGCTCAGGCATTTCGGTGTACTCTGCCATCCGGCGTTTCTTATCCGACTGGGGGGCACTCGCTGCCTGGGAAGGTTGATCCTGAGATTTATTCGGGTGCGGTTTGCCTGCAGCAGGAAACTCGGGGCGCAGCCATAGCAAGACGGGGTGGGGCGGTCGTCGCGCGGCGGGGAGCTCCACGACGCTGCCTGGTCTGCGCAACGCATCGCGGATCGCCTGCTCCTGTCGCGCTTCGTCCGGCGCCAGCTTGCTGATTTGCGGGCGGCGCGCAATCTCCGCTTCCACCAGCCGCCCATAGCTTGCCGCCAGACCTGGGTAGCCTCGAGTTATCGCGAGTACGGCGGCCTGGTTTCTGGCTAGCCATGATAGATGTGGCTGCGGATCGACGGCGCACAGGGCCGCCAGCCAGAAATACAGATCGCGATTCAGGCTGGTTGCGGGAAAGGCATCGATTAGCGGAGGCAGCCGCAGCGCCTG
>DMQT01000027.1:4559-6004 GCA_003455595.1 Betaproteobacteria bacterium | reverse complement strand
GTCCTTGATGTCGCCGATTGCGCCCGCCAGCACAGCCGCGCCAATCAGCACGATCACCAGCAAATCCCTGAACTGGTCAAGGAATTTTAGCCAGACCGAACGCGGCGGTTTCTCCATGAGACGATTGGCACCATGCCTGACCAGACGATGCGCAGCAGTCTCGGTTGGTAATCCTCGGGCAGGTTCCACATCGAAGTCGGCACAGGTTTGCTCAGCGCTTTGTTGATGCCAGTGGGTTGCATGGGCGGGTGTCATGATTTGATTTTCTCAAACGCTGAGCGTCGCCGTCACAAAGGCCGCGTAGGCCGCCAGCATAACAAGGCCGCGCTGGCGTGAGATGCGGCTCCGGTGTGGCAGGATCAGCAGCACAGTTAGCACGCCGAATCCCAGTGCCACAGCAATCTCGTTCAAAGGCGTGCGGATCGGGTGGAGGGTGGCGGCGACACCGACGATGGCGAGCCCGTTGAACAGGTTGCTCCCCAGCAAGGTACCCAGTCCCACCTCGTCGTGGCCGCGCAGGCGCGCGAGCAGGGTGGTCACCAGTTCCGGCAGCGAGGTACCAATGGCCACCACGGTGGCACCGATCACATAGGCATGTATACCCAGCGCGCTGGCGATACCCGTTGCCCCGGTGACAAACAGCCGCCCGGACACTATCAGGGAGGCCAGTCCCAGCAACACAAATAACCAGGCGCGCACAGGCTGGCCTGGCGACTTCGGGTCGGTACGGGTGTCACGACGATGTGCGATCGCCTGCCGTGCGGTCAGCATCAGCCAGAGCGCAAACAGCCCCAGCAACAGCGTCCCATCCGCGCGCGACAGGGTGCCATCGAGTGCCAGTGCCAGTGCCAGGGTGAGGACGGGCACGGCCAGCGCCAGCATGAAATCACGCCGTATCTCGGTAAAGCGCACGGGCAATGCCCCGAACAGCAGTGCCAGGCCGAGGATCAGGCCGATGTTCACCACGTTGCTGCCGAGCGCATCGCCGAGGCCGATTTCCGGTTTGCCGGCCAATGCCGCCAGGCTGGAAACCGTTAACTCAGGGCTGGAGGTAGCGAAGGCGGCGAGGGTGGTAGCGACCAGCAGCTTGGGCAGGCGCAGCCAGACGGCCACGCCGAGCACACCGCGGAGAAATGCCTCTCCACCCAGCGCAGCCAAGGGAATGGCTGCGATCAGGGTAAGCATATCGGCTGAGGCGAGAGACAAAGTCATGACCAGAAGACACGCATGCAGATATCACCGTGACACGAAAAGCCTCACTATTGCATAGTTTGGAATCGCCAGCGTGGATGCGGTCGCGCTTACCCGTGCTGCTCGTGTGCCGAGCGCTCGACCTTTTCCGAGCGTGATGGCACGGCGATACCAATGCGCGGCAGCCAGCGGCGCAGCAGGGGCGACGTCACCACGGTGCTGAAAATCGCCATGATGACCAGAATGGTGAACAT
>DMQT01000027.1:3332-4368 GCA_003455595.1 Betaproteobacteria bacterium | reverse complement strand
TCATCCCTGCCGCACGGGCGGCGAGATAGGCACCGCCGTATTTGCCAAGCGTGGCGAGGGCGACGATAAGCACGCACCAGCCCCAGGCCGCGAGCGTATCGAGGCTGCCGATATTGGTGCGCAGGCCGGTGTAGGTAAAGAAAATGGGCAGGAAAAATACCATGACAAACGGACTGATGCGGGCTTTCCAGGTGCGTACAAAAGCGTGTTCATCGTGCAACAGCACGCCCATCATGAAGCCACCGAAAATGGCGAAGATACCAAGCTGGTAGGTGGTCATCGCCGACAGGAAAATGGCTGCCAGCACGATGCCCAACAGGTTGTGCGACAGCGCGCCCGAGTGCGCATCGCAGCGATGCAGGATGCGTTTCATGACCGGGCGCACGGCAAACCAGCTCAGTACAAAGAACCCCAGCACCAGCACCACTTTAAGGGCAAAGCTGGGAGCGTCGAAATTGGACAGGGTGAGGGTGGTGATAAGCGCCAGCAGCAGCCAGCCGATGACGTCGTTGATGGCAGCGGCACTGATAGCAATGACGCCAATCGGGGTGCGCGTCATGTCGAACTCCATCATGATGCGGCCGAGTATCGGCAGTGCGGTGATGGAAAATGCCGTCGCCACAAACAGCGCCGAGCCGAGCGGATGCGCGCCGGGGGAGAGGATCGGCGCACTGATCTGACCGACGGCAAACCCCAGCGCAAACGGCGCAATCAGGCTGGCTGTGGCGATCCATATCACCGCCTTGCGATTACGGGGCGTGCCGAGATGGGCGAAATCGAACTCCAGGCCAATCTGAAACATCAGCAGCACCAGGCCGATTTGCGACAGCATTTGCATCGGTTCCGGCGCGCCGGAGTGGAACACATACTGGAATACATCGGGGGCGATCAGGCCGAATAGCGACGGCCCGAGCAGGATGCCGATGACGATTTCACCCACCACGGCGGATTGCCCGATACGCAACGCGACCCCGCCGCCGATACGTGCGGCGAGCACGATGACGGTAAGTTGCAGCAGCGTGAAAAACAGCAGCGC
>DMQT01000027.1:701-3143 GCA_003455595.1 Betaproteobacteria bacterium | reverse complement strand
CGCATATAGCTTTTGAGCAGCCAGCGTCCAAAGCGACTTTGTGCCTGGGTGATTTCAAGTATGCACAAGCGGCCGCCGGGCTTCAGAACCCGCTCAAATTCGGCAAACGCTACGCCCAGATCACTGATATGGCGCAACGCATAACCCATGCTCAGGAAATCAAAGTGGTTGTCGGGAAACGGCAGGGATTCCGCACGGCCTTCCATCAGCACCACGGCGGCAGGCAACTTGCTGGCAGCCAGCATGCCGGCACTCGGATCCACCCCGGTGACCAGCTTGGGGTCGCCAGTCAAAATGCACGCCTGCGCCGCCACCAGACCGGTACCCACGCCCACGTCGAGCACCTTCATGCCGGTTTTCAAGCCGGCATGAACCAGTGCCTGACGCCGGTAACGGGAACCGGTGCCCCACGCCAGCATGGCTTCAATGCGGTCGTAATCGGCTGCGGTGTTGTCGAAAATCTGACGCAGATAGGCTTGCCTGTCCTGCTCGGTCTGGTAGTAATCGGTCAGTGGAAGGTGGGGCGCGTGGACAGGTGTGGGTTTATTCATGAGCTGATTACCGTTAAAGCATGCCGCCATTGATCGAAATGATCTGGCCGGTGATATACGCGGCCTGATCGGATGCCAGGAAGCCAATCAAATCGGCGACTTCGTGTGGCGTACCGGCGCGTTTCATCGGCACCATGCGGGCGATGTCTTGCGCGTCGAATGCCGTTGCACTCATTGCGGTATCAATGATGCCGGGGGCGACGGCGTTGACCGTGATGCCGCGGCTGGCGACTTCCTGCGCCAATGACCTGGTTGCAGAATTAAGTGCACCCTTGGCAGCGGAATAATTCACCTGGCCGCGATTGCCCGCCAGCGCGGCTATGGACGACACATTGACGATACGCCCCCAGCGGCTGCGAATCATCGGCATCATCAGTGTGTGGGTAACGTTGAAAAATCCGTTCACCGACACGTCGATGACACGGTGCCATTGTTCGGCGCGCATGCCGGGGAACACCGCGTCGTCGTGGATGCCCGCGTTGTTGACCAGTATCTGAATGGGTTGGTGTTCGATCAACGGATTGAGTACATCGGCTACGGCCTGGCTATCGGTCACGTCGAATACCACCACCTCAGCACTGCCGCCCCCTGCGCAAATACTGTCAGCCAATGTCTGTGCGACTTCACGGCCACGGTTGGCGTGAATGTAAACATGGCAGCCATCGGCGGCAAGACGACGACAAATTGCCGCGCCGATGCCGCCACTGCCACCGGTCACCAGTGCGTTTTTCATGAGGGAATTCCAGGGGAGAGCAGGGTGGCATCGAGCACCACAGCGGCGCGGCCATCGAGCAGCAATTGGCCGCCAGCGCTGACGCTGAATTCATACAGGATGTTGTTTTCGTTTGCGGTAATGCAGCTGACTTCAACCAGCAGATCATCGGCAATGTCATCCAGACGCGCAGTGTGCAAGCGCGTGCCGCGTATGCTGACCAGATAGCCGACGCGGGCACAATGGGTGTCGGCTGGCGCGAGTAAAGCACCGTGAACGGCCATTGCCTGCGCCGCATATTCGATGCCGCATACGGCACCGAGTTGACCGTGCGCGCGCAAGGGATTATCGGCCGCGCGGTGACTGGTGGCGTTGCACTGCAGGGTGACGTCGTCCCAGCCCAGCACGCTGTGCAGCAGGCACATGCTGCCCTGGTGCGGGATATGCGCGGCGATCCAGGCATGGTCCCGTGTGCGGCTATTCAGCACAGGGTCACTTCCACGGCGAGGCGCTGGGTATCCAGATAAGCCAGTACCAAGCGCGTATCCTGCCGCAGCGCAATGGCGCGCAACAAGGGCAATCCACGCGCTGCGGGTATGCCAAGTCGCAGACTTTCGAGTGCGTCATCGTCCAATTGCTGTGCCGGGTCATCGGTCAATGTGACGCGAATCTGAGCCAATGAATGGGCTGTGCGTTGCGGCGCCAGCACCAGGGCAATACCGAATGTGTCGGTGATCGGGCGCGTACTGTGTAAAGGTTCAGGATATTGCGTGTCGCAGGCCACCAGCAGCGTACGCGCGTCATCGACGGCTACCTGGGTGACGGCTTCGAGCAAGCCTGCGCCAAAACTGGCATCGAATGCGCATAACACCGACGCATTGGTCATCGCGCCGGTAGCGATACCCCAGTAACCGGCGGCGGCATTGTGTACCGAATTATGAAACCGGGTGGGGGAAATGGCGCGGTCATCGGTTGCCAGCATGTCGCAGATGGCATGACAGTTTTCGCCGTCGCCGCCAGAAGCAGAAAACACGCACGGTAAGGTTGCGGCATCCTGCCCGGCTGCCATTACGGCTTCCAGGCCAGTCGCCAGCGTGACTTTGACAATCGCACCGCTGCGGCGGCGCTCTGCAGCGGGTAATAATGTGGGTACTGGGAGCACTGTACGGCTCGGCTGGG
>DMQT01000027.1:0-502 GCA_003455595.1 Betaproteobacteria bacterium | reverse complement strand
ATCAGGCTGCAGTTGGTGCCGCCAAAGCCGAACGAATTGCTCAGCACGTAGGTCATCGGCTGATTACGGTTGTCCAGCAAATAGTTGAGCGGCAGCGCAGGATCGGTTTGCCGGGTGTTCAATCCGGCCGGTTGCAAACCGTGCTGCAATGCCAGTGCGCAAATCACCGCCTCAACGCCCCCGGCGGCACCCAATGTATGCCCGGTCGCACCTTTGGTTGAGCTGCATGGGGTAGCCGAGCCGAACAAGCCCATCACCGCTTTGCCTTCCGCTGCGTCGTTGCTCTGGGTGGCGGTGCCGTGCAGATTGATGTAGTCGATGTCGGCGGACTGCAAACCGGCCATGGTCAGCGCATTCTGCATCGCCATGCGCGCGCCCAGACCTTCTGGATGCGGTGAAGACATGTGGTAGGCGTCGCTGGATTCGCCCACGCCCAATAACAGCACGGCGTCGGCAGGCAGATGCTCGGGCAGGCGTTCCAGCAAGACAAAGGCAGCGGCTT
>DMQT01000121.1:6052-6262 GCA_003455595.1 Betaproteobacteria bacterium | reverse complement strand
CCGACAGGAGCCTCCATCCCCACAAGTCCAAGGTGAGCCATACGGCATACATATCAACACGGGTAATGTTGATTGAGCATGGGGAATGGTGACCGACTACCCACTATAAAATCGGATGCGCTCCGTTTTTTCTGGCTTTAACAACGTGAAGCCGCGACGAAGGATTAGGGTGGATGGCTGAGAATATAGCCTGGTGGTTCTGCACCTTGG
>DMQT01000121.1:2256-5769 GCA_003455595.1 Betaproteobacteria bacterium | reverse complement strand
GTCAGCAACAGCCAGCGGCACAGTTGCTGCTCCACAGTATGGTGGCGATTGCATACCGCCGTTTGGGATACCTGGGTGATCCGCGCCTGGGTATAGCGCAGCAACAAGTGCTGCATAATGCCAGCGCGCCGCCCGCCGACACGGTTGTATTCTTCCATCAGCACCCGCGCATTTAGTCGGTAGCCATAACCCCCGGTAGACACGATAGCCCGGCCCGGTGTGGTATTCCCGCCCATGAAAAGCGAAATGCCGAGTACGCCCTCATTGCCCACCCCCGCGATTTCGGACGATGCACCGTTCTCCGTCACGTAATGCAGAGACACGATGGCGGTTGTCGGAAAATAGACGTACTTCAACTGGCCGCCGGATTCAAAAATGATTTCGCCCAGCGGCATCGCAACCAACTCCAGATGAGGCGCGAGGTGCTCGAATTCAGCCGCAGGCAGACTGGCGAGAAGACGGTTTTGATTGGGACGCTGCGGCGTATCCATAAACATGCTCCCTGTTTATAAGTACATCTATACTAGATATAGTATCTACTTCAAAAAAAACAAAATCCGCAACCAGCCATGCGCAAGTATCGACCGCCCTTTTAGTTGAAAGTGATACCCAGAACGCTGGTTGTGAAGGATCGCTTATGGCCCTAACCGGTCAATCAGAAATGTTCAAAGAAAGATTCGCACATATCAAGAAGAAGTAAGCAATTCAGCGGATATCAACTTATCCAACCAAGCGAACGCTTATTATAATTCGATGAGGTCTTTCCTATTGAGATCGGGTGATATCCGCAAAGAACATCAACTCATAAAACACGAGAGATAATGGCCCCAGCAATCAAAACGATACACAGGCCTGCACTTGCTCCATGGCTGGGCCTTGGCTTTGCCTTGATCATTCTGGGCGGGGCGATCGCATTCAATCTCTACCTCGAACATGGTCGCACGTCGGTGCGTGAGCAAAACAGGCTGTCAACCCAGGCACGGGTGATCGCCGAGAATTTGCAGTGCCAACTCATGAGTGCCAACTTGGCGCTGGAGGATGTTCGTAGCGATCTTCCCTACTGGATAGGCGCATCGGGACTGCAGACGGGAACGGCCCATCTCAAGGCGCTCAGCAACGCCATCCCGGGCATTCTCCACCTGAGCGTGATGGATGCCACAGGCAGGATACTGGCCTCGGACCAGCCAGCGTTTCTCGGCAGAAACTTCAGTGACCAGGGCTATTTTCAGACAGTCAAACAGCGCCCCAACCCTGACACGCTGTACGTCTCGCCACCATTCAAAAACGATCCCGGCTCATCCTATGTTATCAACCTCACGCGGATGATTCCCGGCCCGCGCGGGGAGTTCGCCGGGATCGTCTCCGCCACGCTTGATCCGGGCCACTTCAAGACCTTGATGGCGTCGGTGCTGTACGCACCGGATATGTGGGACGCGATTGGCCACGGGGATGGCATCCTGTTCCTGATGGTGCCGGAGCGGGAAGGGCTTTATGGAATGAATTTGGCGCAGCCCGCCGCCTTCTTCACGCAACATCGCGATAGCGGCCGAATGGCCATGCTGCTTACCGGTAGGGTGCATGCTACCAAGGAGGTGCAGATGATGACGCAGCGCACGGTCCATCCCGGCACGCTCAAGATGGACAAGCCACTGTTGGTGGCCGTCAGCCGAGACCTCGACACGGTTTTCCAGCCCTGGCGGCGCGATGCGTCGGCACAGTCCGGGCTTTTCGGGCTGATTACTGTTGTTTCCATGCTGGGGCTGTATGCCTACCAGCGTCGCCAGCGGCTATTCGCACGGCAGGCGGCCAAGGCAACTGCAGCCTTGCAGCAAAATGCGGAGCGGCTTCAACTCGCCACCGGGGCGTCGGGCGTCGGCGTGTGGGACTACGATTTAGTGACAAGCGAACTGGTCTGGGACGACGCCATGTACACGCTCTATGGTATCGACAAATTAGCCGTGTCCAACCTCTACGAAGCATGGCACAACAGCGTGTTGCCAGAAGACTATCCAAGCGCCGCTGCTGCACTGCAGGCGACCGTCAAACAGGGCGTGCCTTATATGCCACGCTTCCGAATCCGTCGCGGTGATGGTGCATTGCGTTACATCCAGGAACGGGCAAGGGTCTACTTCGATGCTGCCGGCAAACCAGTACGCATGGTGGGGACGAACGAAGACATCACTGAACGCCAGCAACAGGAAGCCGCCTTGCAGGAATCGGAAGCGCGTTTTCATTCGAGCTTCGATGCGGCCGCCATCGGCATGGCACTCATAAGCCTGGAAGGCCGTTTCATGCAGGCAAATGGCGCCTTGTGCCGCATTGTGGGTTACACGCAAGCCGAACTGCAGCAAAAAACCTTTCAGGACATCACCCACCCGGACGATCTGGAGACCGATCTGGCACTGCTGAGCGAACTGATAACCGGTATCCGCGATAGTTACCAGATGGAAAAGCGCTATTTTCACAAGGATGGCCGTGCGATCTGGATATCGCTCAGCGCCTCTGCCGTGCGCGACGCGACCGGCAAAGTGCTCTACTTCATCGCCCAGATTCAGGACATCACCGAGCGCAGAGGCTTGCTGGACAAGCTCAATCTCCAGGCAAACCAGGATTATCTGACCGGTCTTTCCAACCGCCGTCATTTCCTGGAACAGGGAGGCGCGGAGCTTGCCCGGGCGCAGCGTTATGGCGAGGCGCTTTCCATGTTCATGCTCGATATCGATTGCTTCAAAAACATTAACGACACCCATGGGCACAAGGCTGGCGACATCGTTCTGCAAAAGTTGGGCAATGTCCTGCGGGAAACCCTGCGTACGGTCGATATCATCGGCCGCATTGGCGGCGAGGAGTTTGCCATCCTGTTGCCTGAAACCGACCTTCAGAAAGCCGCTGAGGTGGCTGAAAGGCTGCGAGAGGCTGTCGCCAGCACGGATGTCGTACTGGAAGCCGGATTGCCGCTGCATTTTACGATTTCAATCGGTGTAGCCACGCTGAACGAGAAGAGTATCAACTTGGACACCTTGTTCACTCTGGCTGACCAGTCACTCTACCAAGCCAAGGCAAGCGGGCGTAACAAAGTGTGCGTTGCAGATCAGGATAACTTCAGAAGTTCTGCCGATTGACCGATTCTGGCCGGGGAAGGTCTGTCATCATCGTGTTTTGAACATGCCGCAAATGGCACAACGGAGACATTCACCTTTTTGCAATTCAACACCAATGCAAACGCCTGCATATCATGTAGATGAGGCACCGCTAAATTTTTTCTGCACCTTGCATTTGAGCGAACGCTGTATTGATAGTGCACCCTAAACCCGGTCAGCTCAGCGGCGCAGCGCGCGTCAGGTTCATGCGTTTCAGCCGTTGCGCCAGCGCGGCAATAATCTGGCGCGACAGCTGCGGGCTGGACGCCATCAATTCTTCCAGCACCAGCGGCGGAAAGGCAATCAGCAACACGTCGGTTTCGGCTTTGACCGTCGCAGTGCGCGGCTCGCCCAGCAGATAGGCCATTTCACC
>DMQT01000121.1:0-2165 GCA_003455595.1 Betaproteobacteria bacterium | reverse complement strand
TATTTATGCAACAGGCGCTCGGATTTGTTGAACAGCAGGCGTTGGCCGAATTTGCTTGGGGCGTGATCCTGGCTCAAAAACAGTTTCTCCAGTCCCAGCACATCGACCTTGCCGATGGCGTACAGGCACTGCGCCCAGAACAGGAACACCAGCGCGACGACGTACATCCAGATCAGCGAAAACACCACGGTGCCGAGCGTACCGTAGATAGCCTGGTAGTTTTGCAGCTGCACCACATGGCCGAACCCGGCCTTGAGCAGCACGATACTGAAGGTGCACAGCAGGCTCACCCAGGCGGCGACCTGGGCGCGCGCGCGCGGGATCGGCATGCGGTAATAGGCCAGGAAAATCAGCAGCCACACCAGCAAAAACACCAGTACGCCGCCGCCCAGCCCCAGCCCGGCTGCCAGCGCCTCGCCCAGCAACGCCATGCGTGACAGGTAGTCGAGCAGGCGTTGCGCTACCAGCACCAGCACAATCAGCCCGAACGCCAGCGGCATGGCGAGTAGCGAAATCAGCCATGACAGAACGAAGCTGCGCTTGCCACCGGCAAAAATCACCCGGAACGCGCTTTGCAGGGCGTTGAGCAGCCCGCGCGAAGCAATCAGCAGGGTGATCAGGCTGGCACCGCTGGCGGCGGCCTGGGTCTGTTCCGGCAGCAGGCCGAGCATTTTCAGATTGCCCAGATTGAGCTGATCCCACAGCGCCACGAACAGCTGCGGCAGGTTCTCGGCCAGTTGTGGCAGCTGGATCAGATTGTTCGCCGCGTACAGCAACAGCAGCACGATCGGCGCAATCGACAGCAGGAAATAGAATGCAATCGCCGCCGCATGGTTGGTCAGCTCGTTGCGCAGGAACAGCTGTATCGATACGTAGCCGACCTGGCCAAACCAGGACAGGCGGTCGCGCGGGGTGAGGGGCGTGATGGCGGGCGGCATTTGGCTAATTTATTGATTCGGCCATTAAATAGTTAATAGTAGTCGGCGTAACTCTCGTCTGAATGTAGCAGAACCGGGCTTTGCCGAATCAATAATAAATTAAAACAGCGTGTTATTGAGACGACGCTCTGTGGCCACAAGCACCCGTCTGCATGCTTTCTGTAAGTCGGCGCAAAGCATTTTGGCCGTCTCAATAAGCTGCTTTTGCGGTGACGACCAGTGCGGTACCGACTGTGCCTTATAATGGCGCGCTCTACCCGCCCATTGCGTGCAGCATGATTATCTACATCCACGGCTTCAACAGCAGTTCGCAATCGACCAAGGCGCGCCAGCTGGGTGACTATCTGGCAACGCGCAGCATGGCGTATGCCTGCCCGGATTTACCGCACCGTCCAGCCGAGGCCATCGCGCTGCTGTCCAGGCTGATTGCGGCGCAGCCACGTGCATCGGTGAAGCTGATCGGCAGTTCGCTGGGCGGCTTTTACGCCACCTGGCTGGCGGACAAATTTGACGTGAAAGCGGCGCTGATCAACCCGGCGGTGCACGTGCAGAATTCGTTGAAAACCGTGCTCGGCCCGCAAAAGAACTATTACAGCGGCGAGGAATATATCCTCAGCCAGCAGCATCTGGACGAACTCGCGGCGCTCGACCAGCCTGCCCCGCTGCGCCCGCAAAATTTTCTGTTGCTGGTGGAAACCGGCGACGAAGTGCTGGATTACCGCGACGCGGTGGCCTACTACGCCGCCAGCCGCCAGATTGTGGTGCCGGGCGGCGACCACGGTTTCCAGCACTTTACCCAATACATCGACACTATTCTGGCATTTTAAGCACATGTACCTACTCTACGAAGAAGACGGCGGTTTCAAGGCCGGCACCATCATCACCGACAACGATTCCTCGTTGCAGGTCGATAGCCAGCACGGCAAGCGCGTCAAAGTGAAGGCAATCACCGTGATGCTGCGATTTGACGCGCCCAACCCGACCGAATTCATGGACGCCGCGCACGCGGTACGCGACGACGCCGACACCGATTTTCTGTGGGAAGTGGCGGGCAGCGAAGAATTCGGCTTTGCCGACCTGGCGCGCGAATATTTCGGCCACGCGCCAACCCCGCCTGAAGCAGCCGGCATCCTGATGCGGCTGCATGAAGCGCCGATGCACTTCTACAAAAAAGGCCGCGGACGTTACAAACCCGCACCGCCCGAATCGCTCGCCGCCGCCAAAGCC
>DMQT01000070.1:7713-10047 GCA_003455595.1 Betaproteobacteria bacterium | reverse complement strand
GGGTTTTTTACTTTGCAGCGGCTTTTTTAAAAACATGCCTGTTCTTTTGTTAGTCAAGTTGCCTTTGTTTATCTTGTTCTATATTTATGCATAGCCTCCCGTACTGGCGCCTATCCGGATTTTATTTTTTTACTTCGCATTCGTCGGAGCGATGTCGCCATTTTGGGGTTTATATCTGCAGTCATTGGCATTCAATGCGTTTGAAATTGGTATTTTGATGTCATTGCTGCAAGTTATGCGCATTTTTGCGCCGAACTTGTGGGGCTGGATGGCAGATCACACGGGTCGGCGCGTGATGATTGTGCAGCTTGCTGCGATAGGGAGCCTATTAAGCTACCTCGGTGTGTTCTTTGGCAGTGGTTTCGCATGGTTGTTTGCAGTAATGGGCACAATGAGCTTTTTCTGGAGCGCCTCTTTGCCACTGGTGGAGGCGACCACGCTATCGTATCTGGGTGAGCATACTTATCGATATGGACGCATTCGTCCATGGGGTTCGGTGGGATTTGTTTTTGCCATAGTTGCGCTGGGTTACTGGTTTGACGTGCGCCCGATTGCGGATTTGCCTTGGGCTGTGTTGGGTTTTAAGGTGGGAATCGCGGTACTGGCAAGACGAATACCAGAAGCTACGATTATTGTGCATGACTCAGCCCATCTACCGGTCTGGCATATCATGCGCCGTCCAGAAGTTATGGCGCTGATTGGTGCCTGTTTTTTGATGTCGGCAGCGTACGGTGCATATTACACGTTTTATTCCATTGATCTGGTGGATAACGGCTATAGCAAGAGTTCTGTAAGTTGGCTATGGGCGTTGGGGATAGTCTGTGAGATTGGCGTTTTCATGTGGCTGCCACGTTGGCTGTCAAAGGTATCCATGGCGCGCATATTTTTGACCACATTTGCGATTGCGGTGCTGCGTTTTTCGATTATTGCCTAGTGCATCACGTCATTGGTCTGGCTAATATTCGCGCAGGTTCTGCATGCAGCCACATTCGGTGCGTATCACGCCACCGCAGTGGCGCTGGTGCACCGCTATTTTCGCGGTAAGCATCAAGCACGCGGCCAGGGCATCTACAACAGCATGGCGTTTGGCGCAGGCGGCACATTGGGCGGTCTGTATGCAGGGGCGACATGGGACAGCCTGGGTCCACAGGCAACATTCATGATCGCGGCCGGGTTTGCCTTGCTCGGATTCATACTGGTGGTATGGAAACGCAAGGCTTTGGAAGCTTGACGCCGTGCAAGCTGGCGCCGCCCTGTGTATAATTTTCGGTTCAACAATCAACTGGCTGCAATCATGAGCGGGCACACTCTGTACGACAAACTCTGGCAATCGCATTTGGTGCACGAAGAGGCCGATGGTGCGACATTGCTGTATATCGACCGTCACTTGGTGCACGAGGTGACGAGCCCGCAAGCTTTTGAAGGTTTGCGCCTGGCGGGACGCAAGCCGTGGCGCGCTGCTGCTGCCGTCGCGGTGCCAGATCATAACGTACCCACTACCCACCGTAGTGCAGGCATTGCCGATCCGATCTCGCGTCTGCAAGTCGAAACACTGGACGCCAATTGTGCGGAATTCGGTATCGTGGAATTCAAGATGAATGATGTGCGGCAGGGGATCGTTCACGTGATTGGCCCCGAAGAGGGGCTGACATTGCCCGGCATGACGGTGGTGTGTGGTGATTCCCACACCAGTACCCATGGCGCATTTGGTGCGCTGGCATTTGGTATCGGCACTTCCGAGGTGGAGCACGTGCTGGCAACGCAATGCCTGGTTACCAAAAAATCCAAAGCCATGCGCGTCAATGTAAATGGCGAGTTGGGGTTGGGTGTCACGGCCAAAGATGTGGCGTTGTCCATAATCGGTGCAATCGGTACCGCCGGGGGTAACGGTTATGCGATTGAATTTGCGGGTTCTGCCATTCGCGGATTGAGCATGGAAGGCCGCATGACCTTGTGCAATATGGCCATCGAAGCCGGTGCGCGTGCCGGCATGGTTGCTGTCGACGATAAAACCATCGAGTACGTACGAGGCCGCCCCTATTCGCCCACGGGTGAAATGTGGGAGCAGGCTGTGCGCTGGTGGCAAACATTGGTGTCGGATGCTGATGCGAAATTCGACCATGAAGTGAATCTGGATGCCGTCGCCATCGTGCCGCAAGTTACCTGGGGGACTTCACCCGAGATGGTCACCACAGTGGATGGGCGTGTGCCGGATCCTATGCAGGCGCCGTCCGAGGTCAAGCGTCAGGATTGGCAGCGCGCACTGACGTATATGGGGCTCACGGCGAATATGCTGATTAAAGATATCGCAGTTGACAAGGTCTTCATCGGTTC
>DMQT01000070.1:0-7482 GCA_003455595.1 Betaproteobacteria bacterium | reverse complement strand
GCCGGTTTTGAATGGCGTGATCCAGGTTGTTCCATGTGTCTGGCGATGAATGCCGACCGGCTCGAACCGGGTGAGCGCTGTGCTTCGACCTCCAACCGCAACTTTGAAGGCCGCCAGGGGCAAGGTGGGCGTACCCACTTGGTGAGTCCGGCGATGGCGGCAGCAGCGGCGCTGGCTGGGCACTTTGTTGATGTGCGTCAATTTTAAAGGTTAAGGGTACCATTATGCGCAGAGTAATTTTGTTTACCGTACTGTTGTCTGTATTGAGTCTTTCCGCTTGCAACACCGTGCATGGTTTCGGTCAGGATGTGGAAAAAGTAGGCGACTCCATTAAAAAGTCAGCCAGCTGATGCGGGCATTTACCTTACTCAATGGCTTGGTGGTGCCGCTTGATCGCGCCAACGTCGATACCGACGCCATCATTCCCAAGCAGTTTCTCAAGTCCATCAAGCGCAGTGGCTTTGGTCCCAATCTGTTTGATGAATGGCGCTATCTGGATCATGGTGAGCCCGGCCAGGATGTTAGTCAGCGGCCTATCAATCCGAATTTTGTGTTGAATCTACCGCGCTATCAAGGCGCGCAAGTGTTGCTGGCACGTGAGAATTTTGGTTGCGGTTCGAGTCGTGAGCACGCGCCGTGGGCATTGGAAGATTACGGCGTGCGCGCCATTATCGCGCCCAGTTATGCCGACATTTTTTACAATAACTGCTTCAAGAATGGCCTGCTACCGATCGTGCTCGATGCAACCGTTGTTGACCAGTTGTTCCGTGAGACGGAAGCCACGCCGAGCTATGCCTTACGTATCGATCTGGCGCAGCAAACGGTGACTACGCCTGCTGGTGACGTGTTTGATTTCGGCGTGGATGCACACCGCAAATACTGTCTGGCAAATGGGCTGGACGACATCGGCCTTACCTTGCAGCAAGTCGACAAGATTCGCGACTATGAAGCGCGGCGCAAGCTCGAGGCGCCGTGGCTGTTTAGTTAGGCTTGGCTTCGGTTCTACTCATGCTCTGCCGAAATGCATCGGTATGGGCTTACATATTCCGCTTTGAACAGAAAGTACCTCCATGAAAATCGCAGTCTTGCCCGGAGATGGCATCGGTCCCGAAGTGAGCGCCCAGGCAGTTAAAATATTGCAAGCGCTCAATAGCGACGGTCTGAAAATCGAAATGGAGCATGCCGCCATCGGTGGCGCGGGTTATGACACAGCGGGTGATCCGTTGCCGATAGCGACCCTGCAATTGGCGCGCGCAGCGGACGCGATACTGCTCGGTGCAGTGGGCGGCTATCAATACGACGCCTTGCCGCGTCCGATGCGCCCGGAGCAGGGCTTGCTGCGCATTCGCAAGGAACTCAACCTGTTCGCCAACCTGCGGCCTGCCAGCCTGTACCCTGAGCTGGCGGATGCCTCCAGCCTAAAGCCGGAAGTCGTATCCGGGCTGGACTTGATGATCGTGCGCGAGCTGACTGGCGACCTGTATTTCGGCCAGCCGCGCGGCATCCACATCAATGCGGCGGGTGAGCGCGAAGGGTACAACACCATGCGCTACAGCGAATCGGAAGTGCGGCGCGTTGCACATATCGGCTTCCAGATTGCGATGAAGCGTGGCAAAAAGCTGTGCTCGGTGGAAAAAGCCAACGTACTCGAAACCAGCGAGCTATGGCGTGAAGTGGTAATTGAAACCGCCCGCGAGTACCCTGAAGTGGCGCTCTCGCATATGTATGTGGATAACGCCGCGATGCAGCTGGTACGTAACCCCAAGCAATTCGACGTAATCCTAACCGGCAATATTTTCGGCGACATTCTGTCTGATGAAGCGTCCATGCTCACGGGCTCAATCGGCATGCTCGGATCGGCTTCGCTGGATGAAAACCGCAAGGGTATGTACGAGCCGATACATGGCTCTGCGCCGGATATTGCAGGCCAGGACATCGCCAATCCTCTGGCGACGATTTTGTCCGTTGCAATGATGATGCGCTATACCTTTGGTCTGGATGAGGTGGCTGACCGGATTGAAAATGCGGTCAAAACAGTCATTAGCCAAGGCTTGCGCACTGCGGATATTTTCACGCCGGGTAGCCGCAAAGTCGGCTGCACCGCGATGGGCGATGCGGTGCTGGCGGCACTTTGAAATTTTAAGTCATAACGGGAGAGAGACATGATGCGAGTGGGGATGGTCGGCTGGCGCGGCATGGTGGGCTCAGTGCTGATGCAGCGTATGCGCGAAGAGCGTGATTTTGACGTGATCGAGCCGGTGTTTTTCACTACCTCGCAGATTGGTGGTAAAGGTCCGGACATTGGCAAGGAGGTGCCGCCATTAAAGGACGCACGCAACCTTGATGCACTGCGTGAGATGGATGCAATTATCTCCACTCAAGGTGGCGAATATACCGAAGAAGTGTTCGGCAAACTGCGCGCCAGCGGCTGGAAAGGTTACTGGATTGATGCCGCCTCTACGTTGCGCATGGAATCTGGCAGCGTCATTATTCTCGATCCAGTCAACAAACACGTGATTCAGGATGCGTTGACCAGGGGCGGCAAGGATTTTGTTGGCGGCAACTGTACGGTGTCTTTGATGTTGATGGCGCTGGGCGGGTTGTTTAAAGCCGACATGGTCGAATGGATCAGCGCCATGACCTACCAGGCCGCGTCGGGCGCCGGTGCGCAGAATATGCGTGAATTGCTCAGTCAGATGGGCGAAGCGCACCGTGTGGCAAAAAACCTTCTGGATGATCCTGCGTCCGCTATCCTGGACATTGACCGGGAAGTGGCCGGTACGCTGCGTGACGTCAATTTCCCCACCGCTAATTTTGGCGTACCGCTGGCGGGCAGCCTGATTCCGTGGATTGATAAAGACCTCGGCAACGGCCAGAGCAAGGAAGAATGGAAAGCGCGCGCCGAAACCAACAAGATACTCGGTCGTAGCCAGGACATGATTGCGATCGACGGCCTGTGTGTGCGCATCGGCGCGATGCGCTGTCACAGCCAGGCGCTGACGGTGAAGCTTAAACAGGATGTGCCGCTGGATGAGATCGAAGCCATCGTGGCTGGGCACAACGACTGGGTCAAAGTGGTGCCCAATGCGCGCGAAACCAGCATGGCCGATCTTACTCCGACTGCCGTCACCGGCACGCTGAGTGTGCCGGTCGGGCGCATGCGCAAACTGTATATGGGCGGTGAATACCTGACCGCCTTTACCGTTGGTGATCAATTATTGTGGGGTGCTGCAGAGCCCCTGCGGCGCATGCTGCGCATACTGGTGGAAGCTTGATGACTAAAAAATATGATATTGCTTTACTTGGTGCCACCAGTCTGACCGGTGAAGCGATACTGGAACATCTAGCCGAGCGCAATTTTCCGCTGGGCAAGCTCTACCTGTTGTCAGCCAGCTTGTCAGTTGGGGATGAAATATTCTTTCGCGGCAAAGACATCGTCATTGAGGATGCCGAGCAATTCGACTTTGGCCGTGTCCAGCTGGCATTGTTTGCGGCCGGTGCCGAGGCCGCGGCGCATTTTGCACCCAAGGCTGCTGCGGCTGGGTGTGTAGTGGTTGATACCAGCCCGCAATTTCGCCAGGATGTTGGCGTGCCCTTGGTGGTGACAGCGGTAAACCGCGAACGCATTCCCGAGTTTGCAGCGCGTCGTTTGATCGCTTGTCCCAATGCCGCCAGCATGCACTTGCTCACCGTACTCAAGCCGATTCACGATGCCGCCGAGATGACACGTATTGATGTGGTCACTTATCAGGCCGTTTCCGGCACCGGGAAAGATGCCATCACCGAGTTGGCGGATCAGACGCGCGCCATTTTCAATTTGACTGAGACTGAAAACAGCGTGTATGCCAAACGCATTGCTTTCAATGTGTTGCCGCAAATTGGCGAGTTGCAGGATAACGGTTACACCAGCGAAGAAATGAAAATGGTGGACGAAATCCGCAAGGTGCTGGATGCGCCGACATTGGCGGTAAACCCGACCACGGTGCGGGTGCCGGTGTTCTATGGCCACGCTCAAGCGGTACATATCGAGACAAAACACAAGCTTGCTGCGCAGGCTGCATCCGATTTGTTAAAGAATGCGCCGGGGCTGACCGTTATAGATGCACAAGATGCGGATGCCAGTCCGACACCGCTGGATGCGGCAGGTCAGGATGAGGTGCTGGTAGGCCGGATACGTGATGCGATTGCGTTGCCAAATGGCCTCAACCTATGGCTGGTGGCGGATAACATACGCGGAGGAGCGTCTCTGAATTGTGTGAAGATTGCTGAAATTCTGGTTGAAAGTTATCTGAATTAAGCGTATTTCTGTGAAGCGGCTTGAATAACAGAATATAACTACATGAAGTGCTTGGAAAAGTCTTCAGTAAAGAGGGGTTGGCATGATGCGAAAAAGGATCATAGCGAGTTGTCTTTCTGCCGGGGTGCTGTTGTTGTCGCCGTTGGCTACACAGGCAGCAGGCTTGGGGAAACTGTCGGTTAAATCGGCGCTGGGTCAGCCACTAAATGCGGAAATCGAGTTGCTGGCAACGGACAAGGCGGAGTTGGTGGCGCTGACGGCGCGCATGGCAGGCAGTGACGCATTTCGTGATGCCAAGATTGAGCCGGTAGCAGCGCTCTCCGGCCTTAAATTTACTGTGGATAAAACGGCCGATGGTCGCCCGGTACTGAAAATCACCTCCAGCAGCCCCATCAACGATCCCTTCCTCGATATGCTCATCGAACTCGACTGGGCGACCGGCCGTATGGTGCGCGAATATACCGTACTGCTCGATCCGCCCGGTTCGGCTAGCATCAAGGCAGCAGCGCCTTTGGGCGTAAGCGCTGCCATGGCAGGCGGCGCCAGTCCGGCCAAGAAAAAAAGCACGGGTAACGGGAGCCAGTCCACAGTGGCAGCGACGCCCGCGCCCAGCGAGAAAGCCCCCAATGCGCAAGCTGTGCGCGCACCGGCCAAATCGGTCAGGGCAGAAAACAATTCCAGCAGCAGTTACGGCCCGGTAAAGCGCGGCGACACCTTGGGCGCAATCGCGCGTAACAACCAGTTGGAGGGTGTGAATCTGGAGCAAATGCTAATTGGCATTTACCGCGAAAATCGTCAAGCGTTTGATGGCAATAATATCAATCGGTTGAAAACCGGCCAGATTCTCAAATTGCCGACCCACCAGCAGGTTGCAGCCATCGCTCCCGCTGAGGCTGCGCGAGATATCAAATTGCAGGCGGCTGATTGGGAAAGTTACCGCCAGAAGCTGGCCGGAGAAGTGGCCAAATCCGTTGCTACACCAGCCGTCAGCGCGCAAGCCGTGGGCAAGATCACACCCAAGGTAGAAGACAAGGCCAGCCAAGCGCAAGCGGGTAAAGACGTGCTCAAGCTATCTAAAGGTGAGGCACCTGCGGCGGGTAAAGTGGCTACTGGTAAAGAAGGTAAATCTGCAGCTGTCATGCAGGATAAACTGAGTGCGTTGGAAGAAGATGCCACAGTTAAACAAAATGCACTGAATGAAGCCAATAGCCGTGTTGCTGCGCTGGAAAAGAATATCCAGGACATGCAGCGTTTGCTGGAGATCAAGAATCAGGCACTGGCTGATTTGCAGAAAAATGCCACCGGCAAGCCTGCCAATATAGTCGCACCAGCTGCGGTCATTGCCCCTCCCCAAGTGCAATCCAATCCCGCCGAAGCAGCCAAGCCAGAGGCAGCGACCAAGCCTGCGGATGAAGTGAAGCCGGTGGAAGCCGCCAAAACGGTAGTGGCACCACCCGCACCTGCCACAACACCTGAAACAGAAAAATGGTACGAGAACATCAACCTCCTGTATTTAGGAGGCGCTGCGCTGGCCGTGTTGTTGACGGCGCTGCTGGGTTTCATGATGCGCGGCAAACGCCGTCGTCAGGGCTTGTCGAGTTTTGAAGATAGCATCATGAGTGGCAGCGATCTGAAAGCCAACACGATATACGGCACCCAAGGCGGCACTGCGGTCAACACCAATAACACTTCCTTCTTGACCGATTTTAGCCAAGCCGGGCTGGGTACTATCGATACGCATGATGTCGATCCGATTGCCGAAGCCGAAGTTTACATGGCGTACGGCCGCGATGCGCAGGCGGAAGAAATTCTTAAGGAAGCGCTGACAAAAGACCCGGCACGGCATGAAATTCATTTGAAGCTGCTGGAAATTTATGCCACCCGCAAAAACCTGCCCGCATTTGAATCGGTTGCAACCGAGTTGTACGCTGCGCTGGGTGGTGAGATGACGCCGTTGTGGGCCAAAGCGGCTGATCTCGGGCGCAAGCTCGACCCGAATAATCCCTTGTATGCAGAAACTGCTGCGGCAAACGGCACAGCCGCCCCGCAGGTTGCGCCTGCTGCCGATAACACGCATGCCGCAACAGCGTCAGTGGTTGCCGCAGCCGGCATGGCAACGGTTGCACTGGCCTCGCGCAGACAGTCAGATGCAGCCATGCCCGACACCGAACTGCACGCGCCCGTAGCAGACCCGTTGGATCAAGCGCTGGACTTCAGCTCAGTCTCGTCAACCGAGCATCATGACTTTGACGATAGTCTGAATCCGCAGGGCATCATTGCGGAAGCGGTTGAAAAGCACGCAGCGCAAGACGATTCGGAGTTTCATGATCTTGATGCGCTAATGGCCGAGTCAAGCTCAGACGGGGTCTTTGCCAGCTTCGATGCGCCTGCGCCGCATGAATCGCAACGGGCTGTTGAGCAGGTAGCTCCATTGCATACGGAGACATCTGACGACGGGCTTGATTTCGATTTTGATTTTCCGGAAGCCGCGCCCGAATTGGCCGTTTCAAGCACTGCGCCGATGCTGGATTTCTCTGATATCAGCCTTGATTTAAATGACATTGGCGATATGGGCGATACCCAGAATGGTGTCGAGGCACAGGGTGAGCATGCTGATAGCTGGCATGAAGTCGCCACCAAGCTCGATCTGGCGCGGGTATATCACGAGATGGGCGATGTGGACAATGCCCGGGAAATTCTGCACGAAGTGGCTCAGGAAGGCGACGCAGCTCAAAAGGCTGATGCGCAGGCGCTGCTCGACCAACTCGGTTGATGTGCAAGTCAGGCCTGATTAAATTCCCGTTTCGGATTCATCCAGCCACAGCCATGTTGCTGTGGCTGTTTTTTGTGCTGTGGCTCGAATTTGCCGCGCCATACTGGTTGTTGGCTGCGGGGCTGGCACTCCTGCCCTGGATGCGCGCTTCGACCCAAATTCAGTTCCGACGCTATGTGCGGCGTACCCGTTGGTTGCTGCTGAGTCTGTTACTGGTTTATGCGTACACCACACCAGGCAGCATGGTCTGGCCTGCGCTGGGCAGTTTCAGCCCGTATTGGGAAGGTTTGCAATATGGACTGTTGCGGAGCGCGCGCATGCTGCTATTGCTGGCGGGCCTCGCCATTCTGATGGCCTATCTCGGTCGTCAGCAGCTGTTGTCGGGTTTGTACCAACTTTTGTTCCCACTTAA
>DMQT01000156.1:559-2675 GCA_003455595.1 Betaproteobacteria bacterium | reverse complement strand
CGCAATACAACGTGGACAACGGCGCGCAGATCATCGACATCAACATGGGCTGTCCGGCCAAAAAAATCTGCAACGTGATGGCCGGATCGGCGCTGTTGCAGGACGAACCCCTGGTGGCGCGCATTCTGGAAGCGGTGGTCAACGCCGTGCCCGACGTAGCAGTCACGCTGAAGATTCGCACCGGCTGGGACAAGCAGCACAAGAACGCGCTGACGATTTTGCGTATTGCCGAAAACAGCGGCATTCAGGCACTGGCGATGCACGGCCGCACGCGCGCCTGTGCCTACACCGGCGACGCCGAATACGACACCATCGCCGCCGTCAAAGCCGTCGCGCGCATCCCCATCATCGCCAACGGCGACATCACCACGCCGGAGAAAGCCAAATTCGTGCTCGATTACACCGGTGCCGACGCGGTGATGATCGGCCGTGCCGCGCAGGGCAGGCCGTGGATATTCCGCGAAATCGAGCATTTTTTGCAGACCGGCACCCACCTGCCCGCGCCCGAAGTCGCGGAAATCCACCGCGTGCTGCTGGCACACCTGCATGATCTGTACGGATTTTATGGCGAATACGCCGGGGTGCGCATCGCCCGCAAGCATATTTCCTGGTACACCAAGGGCTTGCAGGATTCCGCCACGTTCCGCCACGCCATGAACCAGTTGCAGGACACCAGCGCACAGGAAGCAGCAGTAAATGAATTTTTCGAGCATTGCCGTAGCCGTGGCGAACGCCTTGCCTACATTGCAGCAGACGATAACAACCATAATGCAACACCGCTCGCAGCCTGAATCTGCGCGCACAGGGAGCTGACCAATTGAAAAAAGACAATGACATCGCGGCGTGTGTTCAACACGCCATGGACGACTATTTCCGGGACTTGGACGGCGAAACGCCCGCCGGTATCTACGACATGGTGGTGTCGTGCGTAGAACAGCCGCTGCTGGAAAAAGTGCTGCACTTCGCCGAAGGCAACCAGACCCGCGCGGCGGAATATCTGGGTATCAACCGCAACACCCTGCGCAAGAAAATGGCGCTGTACGGACTTAAATAAACCTTTTTAGCCACGGCGTTCACAGAAAACCACAACTCGTCTTTTCCTGGTGCTCTCCGTGCCCGCTGTGGCAAACGTTTTTAAACAGGATCAATAAACATGGCTTTCATCCAGCGCGCCCTCATCAGCGTTTCCGACAAGACCGGCGTACTCGAACTGGCGCGCGGCTTGCGCGAATTCAACATCGACATCCTGTCCACCGGCGGCACCGCCAAACTGCTCGCGGATAACGGCATCGCGGTGACCGAAGTGGCGGATTACACCGGCTTCCCGGAAATGCTGGATGGCCGGGTGAAAACCCTGCATCCAAAAATCCACGGCGGCATTCTGGCGCGGCGCGATCTGGCCGAGCACGCCGAGGCGGTGCGCAACGCCGGGATCGGCTACATCGACCTGGTGGTGGTCAACCTTTACCCGTTCAGCCAAACCGTGGCCAACCCCGACTGCAGCCTGCCCGACGCGATTGAAAACATCGACATCGGCGGCCCGGCCATGGTGCGTTCCGCCGCCAAGAACTATCAGCACGTTGCCGTGGTGACTGATCCGGCCGACTACGCCAGCGTGCTGGCCGAGCTCAAGGCCCACCAGGGCTCGGTGACCAGCGGTACCTGTTACGACCTGGCGCGCAAGGCGTTCTCGCACACTGCGCAATACGACAGCGCGATTTCCAACTACCTCACCGCGCGTGAGCTAAACGGTGAACGCGCCGATTTCCCGAGCCGCCTCAACCTCAACTTCGAGCGCGTGCAGGCGATGCGTTACGGCGAAAACCCGCATCAGAAAGCGGCGTTTTACCGCGATCTGCAGCCCGCCCCCGGCACGCTGGCGCACTACACCCAGCTGCAGGGCAAGGAACTGTCGTACAACAACATCGGCGACGCCGACGCGGCATGGGAATGTGTCAAGACCTTCGACACCCCCGCCTGCGTCATCATCAAACACGCCAATCCGTGTGGCATTGCACTGGCCGACGACACGCTCTCGGCCTACCGGCGCGCCTTCGCCACCGACCCCAGCTCGGCGTTTGGCGGCATCATCGCGTTCAACCGCGAAGTCGATGCG
>DMQT01000156.1:0-524 GCA_003455595.1 Betaproteobacteria bacterium | reverse complement strand
CCGGCCTACAGTGCTGCCGCGCTCGAATTGCTGGCGAAAAAGGCCAACGTGCGCGTGCTGGCCGTGCCGCTCGATGCCGGTTACAACGCGCTCGAACTCAAGCGCGTCGGCGGTGGCCTGCTGGTGCAGACGGCGGATACCTTCAACATCAGCGTGGCCGACCTGAAAGTGGTCACCGAGCGCCAGCCCAGCGCACAGGAAATCAGCGACATGCTGTTCGCCTGGCGCGTCGCCAAGTTCGTCAAATCCAACGCCATCGTGTTTGCTGCCAGCGGTCAAACGCTGGGCGTCGGCGCCGGCCAGATGAGCCGGGTCGATTCCACCCGCATCGCCGTCATCAAGGCCGGCAACGCCGGGCTGGCGCTGGCCGGTTGCGCGGTGGCGTCGGACGCCTTCTTCCCATTCCGCGACGGCTTGGACGTACTGGCCGAAGCCGGTGCACGCGCGGTGATCCAGCCTGGCGGCAGCGTCAAGGACAACGAAGTCATCGCGGCAGCCAACGAACACGGCATCGCCATGGTGTT
>DMQT01000271.1:445-4791 GCA_003455595.1 Betaproteobacteria bacterium | reverse complement strand
AGGATGTCGGTCAGCACGGCAAAGCGGTTGCCGTCCTTGATCAGGCCCATGGCAATACCCGCTACGTGCGCTTTCAACGGAGCGCCGGCATCCATCAACGCGAGGCAGCCGCCGCATACCGAAGCCATCGACGACGAGCCGTTGGATTCGGTAATTTCGGATACCAGACGCATGGTGTAGCCGAATTCTTCACGGCTCGGCAATACCGCACCAAGCGCACGTTTGGCAAGGCGGCCATGGCCGATTTCGCGGCGCTTGGGGGTGCCGACACGGCCGGTTTCGCCGGTGGCGTACGGTGGCATGTTGTAATGCAGCATGAAGCGGTCGCTGTATTCACCCTGTAGCGCATCGATTTTTTGCTCGTCACGGCCGGTGCCGAGCGTGGCGACGACCAAGGCCTGGGTTTCGCCACGGGTGAACAATGCAGAGCCGTGGGTGCGTGGCAATACGCCGGTGCGAATGGTGATCGGGCGCACGGTGCGGGTGTCCCGGCCATCAATACGCGGTTCGCCAGCCAGAATCTGGCCGCGCACGATTTTGGCTTCGAGGCCGTGGAAAATGTCGTTGATTTCGTTAATCTGCACGGTGTTCATGTCTGCCGTCACCAGCGCATCCATGACCCGGCCGCGCACCGCGTCGATTTCTTGCGAGCGCGCGCGTTTCTGACGCATGCGATAGGCTTGCTGCAGACCGCCTTCGGCTGCTGCGGTGACTTTGGCGACCAGTTCTGCATTCACCACCGGTGCGGTCCATTCCCACGGTTCCGGGTTGACTTCGTCAGCCAGTTCGTTGATGGCGTTGATCACCGCTTGCATTTGGGTATGGCCATATACGACCGCACCCAGCATGATGGCTTCGCTCAGTTCCTTGGCTTCGGATTCGACCATCAACACGGCGCTGCTGGTCCCTGCGACGACCAGATCGAGTGCCGATTGGGGTAATTCGCTGGCGAGTGGGTTAAGCACGTATTCGTCGTTGATGAAACCGACGCGCGCGGCACCGATCGGACCTTCGAATGGGATGCCGGACACGGCCAGCGCAGCCGATGCACCGATCAGCGCAGGAATGTCGGCGTCGACTTCGGGGTTGCTCGACATCACTGTAGCGATGATTTGAACTTCATTGTAAAACGCTTCCGGGAACAACGGGCGCAACGGCCGATCGATCAGACGCGAAGTGAGGGTTTCTTTTTCCGAAGGACGGCTCTCGCGCTTCAGAAACCCGCCGGGGATCTTGCCTGCGGCGTAGGTTTTTTCCTGATAGTCGACGGTGAGCGGGAAAAAGTCCTGACCGGCTTTGACTTCGTGTTTGCCAACCACGGTGACCAGCACCACGGTATCGTCCATGTTAACCAAGACTGCGCCGCCAGCTTGACGAGCGATCTCGCCGGTTTCTAGCGTAACGGTATGGCGTCCATACTGAAATGATTTAGTAATCTTCATCGGATTCCTTTATTGATCAAACAAAACCGCCCCGCTTTTTGTGGCGGGGCGGTGTAGGGTGCGGCGTTATGCGAGTGCCAAGCGGCTTATTTGCGCAAACCGAGGCCGGCGATCAGAGCGCGGTAGCTGTCATTATTGGTGCGCTTCAAGTAGTCCAGCAATTTACGGCGGCGGCTAACCATTTTGAGCAGGCCGCGACGCGAATGGTGGTCTTTGTGGTTGGCTTTGAAGTGGTCGGTCAGGCCATTGATGCGTGCGGTCAATAGCGCAACTTGAACTTCGGATGAGCCGGTGTCGCCAGCGGCGTGTTGGTGTTGCGCGACGATGATTGCTTTTTCTGCAGCGGTAACAGCCATGATGATCTCCTGGTGGGATTAATAATCGCGAAACGCTTCGGCTGGGATGCGTTTCGTTCTTTAATGAAGCGCGCATTTTAACTAAAAAATGCTTTTTACTCAAGTCATTAAGCAGGTCGGGTCAAATTTGTGCATCGGCCATGGGTTCAGTTTGAGCGGTATTCATCAGGCGTCGCGCCAGTGCCAGCCCATCACTCTGCACTTCAATCAAGCCTAAAAATTGATGCGCTGGATCATAGGCACGCAGCAACGCTGCGGCGGCGGGCGGGTTGGATAGATGCGGGCGTTGTCCCTTGCGCAATGCGGCTGCATCGGCCACTGAAACCATGATTTGCGGGAGGTAGGAAACGAGGCCGTCAGCAGGCATGAGGCGCGCATCGCGCGCAGAGTCACTATCGCTTTCGAGTGCTGAGAGGCTCACCGTCTGATCCAGCGTAAAACCACCACTGGCGGTACGGGTGAGCGCAATCAAATGGGCGCCACAGCCGAGCACGGCACCGATGGACTCGGCCAAGGTGCGGATGTAGGTGCCGGCGCTGCAGACAACGTCCAGTGTGAGGCTATGCGCCTGCCGAGCGATCAGGTGGATGCTACGGATATGCACCGGCCGTGCCTTGCGCTCGATTTCAATGCCTGCACGGGCATATTCGTAGAGTGGTTTGCCCTGATGCTTGAGCGCGGAATACATAGGCGGGGTCTGTTCGATTGCGCCGGTGAATTGCGCGATGGCGGCTGCAATTTGCATATCGTTGACATCCACCGGCCGGGTTTCCAGCACGCTCCCTTCCGGGTCGCCGGTGGTGGTGGTGACGCCCAGTTGCAGCACCGCGCGATAGGCTTTGTCGGCGTGCAGCTGATATTGGGAAAATTTGGTGGCTTCGCCAAAACATAGCGGCAGCAGGCCACTGGCAAAGGGGTCGAGCGTGCCGGTGTGGCCGGCCTTCTCAGCTTGATACAGACGTTTTGCTATTTGCAATGCAGCGTTGGAGGTGATGCCGATCGGTTTGTTCAGCAACAGCACGCCGTTAACGGGCCGTTTGATGCGCTTATGCTGCACCGGTTATTGGCTGTCGTCGGTCGGTTCGGGTGAAGTAGGGCGCTGGCTGCGATCATCTGCAACGGCTTTGTCAATCAGGTGCGACAGCGCGGCGCCCTGTTCAATCGAGGTATCGTAGACGAAAGTCAGCTGCGGTACGATGCGCAGACGCATGCGCGGGCCGAGCTGGGCACGGATGAACCCAGCCGCACCCGTGAGGGCTTTTTGCACTTCGGGCGCGCGGCTTGCGCCGTCGAGCAGGGTAAAAAATACCTTGGCGTGCTCAAGGTCGTGCGTTGCCACCACCTCGGTGAGGGTAATCATGCCGACACGCGGGTCGTGCAGTTCAAGCCGGATGATCTCGGCCAGTTCACGCTGGATCTGGTCGGCGACACGGCGTGAGCGAGGGAAGTCTTTAGGCATGCTGGGTTACAGGCTGCGTGCCACTTCGACGACTTCGTAGGCTTCCAGCTTGTCGCCCACTTCAAGTGCGTTGTAGCCCTTCACCGACAGGCCGCATTCAAAGCCGAATTTGACTTCTTTGACGTCATCCTTGAAGCGCTTGAGGGAATCCAGTTCGCCAGTGTGCACGATTTCGCCATTACGCAAGATACGCACCATTGCGCCGCGCTTGACCAGGCCATCGAGCACATAACAGCCTGCCACGGTGCCGACTTTGGAGATGTGATACACCTCGCGCACTTCGACCATGCCGGTAATATTTTCCTTGCGATCCGGTGTCAACATGCCGGACAGCGCGGCTTTCACCACATCGACGGCTTCGTAGATGATGTTGTAATAGCGGATATCGACGCCAATGGTTTCGGCCAGTTTGCGCGCAGTCGCTTCAGCACGGGTGTTGAAGCCAATGATGACGGCCTTGGAAGCCATTGCCAGGTTGACGTCGGATTCAGTAATGGAGCCTACGCCGCCGTGCAGAATTTCGACCTTGACTTCATTGGTGGACAGCTTCTGCAGAGACGTCGCCAGCGCCTCATATGAGCCCTGAACGTCAGACTTGATAATCAGTGGCAGGCGCTTGGCTTCGCCCTCGCCCATCTGTTCCATAATGGATTCGAGCTTGGCAGCCTGACGTTTGGCCAGTTGCACGTCGCGGAATTTGCCCTGACGAAACAGCGCGATTTCACGCGCTTTGCGTTCGTCATTCAGTACCATGGCATCTTCACCGGCTTTGGGCACATCCGACAAGCCTTGAATTTCGACCGGAATAGCGGGACCGGCTTCCTGCACCGGTTTGCCATCTTCGTCCAGCATGGCACGTATGCGGCCATACACGCCGCCAACCAGCAGCATGTCGCCGCGTTTGAGGGTACCCGATTGCACCAACAAGGTCGCCACCGGGCCGCGGCCTTTGTCCAGACGCGCTTCGATGATGACGCCTTTGGCCGGGCCGTCTTTAGGCGCTTTCAATTCCAGCACTTCGGCTTGCAACAGGATGGCTTCCAGCAATGCATCAATATTTTTGCCCGCCTTGGCAGACACTTCGACGAA
>DMQT01000271.1:0-219 GCA_003455595.1 Betaproteobacteria bacterium | reverse complement strand
CACCACCAGGTCGGTGACCTTGGCGCCGCGGGCACGCATGGCGGTAAACGCCTCGTGACCCGGCGTGTCGAGGAAGGTTACCATGCCGCGCGCGGTTTCCACGTGGTAAGCGCCGATGTGCTGGGTAATGCCGCCCGCTTCACCACTGGCCACACGGGCACGACGAATCGCATCGAGCAGCGAAGTTTTACCGTGGTCGACGTGACCCATGACGGTGAC
>DMQT01000043.1:13333-17376 GCA_003455595.1 Betaproteobacteria bacterium | reverse complement strand
GTACCGCGATCCGTCCATTCAAACTGAATACCGCCGGTGCATGCTCTGCCATTGGCAATACGGGGGCAGGTGGCACGGTCGAGCACCCCGCCAGACTGAATACCACGACATAGCCGACCAGACATAGCCTGCGCATGTTACGGCTGGATAAATTTTTGCATCACGCTCAACAGTGCCGCGTTTTGCGGATTGCTATCCAGCGAAGTTTGCCACAGCTTGCGCGCGTCGTCGCGCTTGCCTTGACTCCATAACACCTCGCCCAAATGTGCTGCAATATCTGGATCGGGACGCAGGCTGTAGGCATGGCGCAGATAAGACAGCGATGCGTCAATGTTGCCCTGACGGTATTGTGCCCAGCCCATGCTATCGAGTATGAACGGGTCATTGGGTGCGAGCTTGAGTGCCTGCTCCAGCAACTTGACCGCCTCATCCAGCCGGTTGGTACGGTCAGCGAGGGTATAGCCCAAGGCATTGTAGGCGTGCGCGTAATCCGGTTTGAGCACGATCAGGCGGCGCAAATCTTTTTCCAGTACATCCAGCTTGTTGACGCGCTCGGCGGCCATTGCGTGGTCATACAACAATTCAGGCGAATCAGGCTGGCTGGTCAGGGCAGTGCTCAGCAAATCGTACACACCCTGATCGTCTTTGGCGTCCCTGAGCAACTCGGCTTCAGCTTGTATCAACCTGACCTGATCCGCTGCATTATCGGTTTTAACGCCATGCAAGTAAGTGCGCGCTTCGGCCAGCTTACCCTGTTTGGCCAGCAAAGCCGCGTAACGAATTTGCGCCGGCAGATAATGCTTGCCAGCCTGTACCGACTGATACCATTTGGCCGCCTCGGTGTATTGTTTACGCGCCTCGGCTACCTGGCCGAGATAAATCTGCACCGTTCCCTGATCGGGGTAACCCAGTTGCAACGTCTGTTTGAACGCGGCATCCGCATCATCCAGATCATTCAGTTGCAGCGATAGCAACCCTACCGCCAGCGTGATTTCCGGATTATCCGGCACCGCTTTGGCCAACACCCTGAATTCGTCCCGCGCCTGGCTGTACTGACTCAAACTGACCAATTGACGGGCATAAGTCAGGCGCACTTCGCGGGCATCGGGGTAACGCTGTAAAAAGTCTTTCAAGAATGCTGCGCCATTGTCTTTGCCGTCACGCTGTATCAGCAAAAACTGGAACAATGCGGCCGCTTCCCAGCCCGGCTTGAGGCGCGCCGCCATTTTGATTTCGCTCAGCGCATCGTCAAACTGTCCGGCGTTTACCGCCGCCTGGGCAATGGCATAATGCGCCTCAGCCAGATTCGGATACGGGGCGGCAAGGTTTTTCACCAGCGCCAGCGTAGCTGGCTTGTCTTTTTGTTGCATTAGCAAGGCATTCAATTGCATCAAGCCAACACCAGGATTGCCGCCTTCAGCAGCAATCAATTTTTCCAGATGCGGGCGGGCGTCACTGAGTTTGCCATCCCCCACCAGCAGTGCAGCCAGTGCTTTTTGCGCATTCAGCGAATCGGGCTGGACATCCAGCCATAAGCTCGCTGCAGCACGCGCTTCATTAGCCTGATGCGCGAAAAGCGCTACCTCGGTGGCACGTTGAGCGAGCCGGGGATCACGAGTTTTTTGCGCCAGATCCAGATAGGCTTCGCTGGCGACGCCCAATTCGCCGCGCTGGCCAGCAATCTCGGCCACCAGGAACTCATACAGAATCTGGTTAGTTAGCGCCAACTTCGGCAGCGCCGTTTCCGCAACCGGTTTGGCCGGCTTGGCGGTTACTGCGGGTGCAGCGTTGGACAATGGAGCGAAACCGGTGGCAAAACACAGGCTAGCGGCTACGAAATGACGTGCAATCAGGCGCATGGTGATTCCATGTATGTAAGAGTTATTTGGAGCTTATACGTAAATTTAAGTTGCATCACCTCAGTCGCCGATCAGCGCCTGATAGCGATGCCCATTTTCACGCAATGCCTGGCGTGCAACGGCAAAATCAGGATATAGCCGCGCCACTTCGCGCCAGAACGCGGCCGAATGGTTGAGGTGCGCCAGATGCGCCAGCTCGTGCGCCAGCACGTAGTCGATTTGTTGCGCATCCGCCTGTAGTAAACGCCAGTTCAGACGGATCACGCCCTGGCGCGTGCAACTGCCCCAACGGGTGCGCGCATTGGTCAGCAACAATTGCGTCGGCGGGCGATTCAGCAACGGCAAAAAAACATTTAAACGCGTTTCAAAATAGGCTAGTGCAGTGCGCTGATACCAGCCCAACACCGCTTTGTGCAGCGCCATCGAAGGCCGAACCGCGAGCTGCAACTGCTCTGCCGACAGCAGGGTGGGCGCAGTAGCGGCTGGCACCACGCTCAGGCACAGGCTGCGCCCCAGGTACGCCAGCGCCATGCCATCACGCCAGTCCAGCGTTTCGACAGACCGGCATTGCAACTGTTCCAGCTTGCTGCGTATCCAGTCCCGTTTATGAACGATAAAACGCTCGACTTCGGTCACCGGCAAGCGCCACGGCGCGCTCACGGACAGGCCGCTGCCGCTCACTTGCAGTGCCATGGTGCGGCGTGCGCTGCTGCGCTTCAACACATAGTTCACCGTCTGCCCGTGCAGATTGACGCTGCGCGGCTCGGCGCTGCGGCGTAATTCAGACATGGTCGTTCAAACGCGCCATTTCAGTTTCAATCCAGGCTTTTACCTGCTCGTTCAGCGCATCGGGTTTAAGACCCTTGGCTTGAATCACCGGTCCGATGCTCAGCGTGATCAACCCCGGCCGCTTGAGAAACGAATTTTTCGGCCAGTATTCGCCGGCATTGTGTGCCACCGGCACCACTGGCGCACCAGTGTGCGTTGCCAGCCAAGCGCCGCCTATACCGTAACGTCCTACTTCACCCGGTGCCACGCGCGTGCCCTCGGGGAAAATCATTACGCCGAAGCCCTGCGCCAATCTATCGCGCCCCTGCGCCACGATCTGCTTGAGCGCTGCACGCCCTTCGGCGCGGTTAATTGCAATCGGCGACAGCATTGCCATGCCCCAGCCGAAAAACGGCACCCATAATAACTCGCGCTTAATCACCAGCGCCATGGGGGGCAACAATACGGGGAGCGCGATGGTTTCCCACGCCGACTGATGCTTGGCCATGACCACAGCCGGGCTGCCAGGCAGATTATCCAGTCCGATAACGCGATAACGGATGCCGCACAAGACCCGCGCCAGCCATACCACACTACGGTTCCACAGCGTGATGGTACGGTAGCGAATGTGCGCCGAAAATGGAAAAGTAAACAAGGCGATAATTGCAAAAATCACTGTAAGGAGTGTTTGCAACACTGCAAACAAAGCGGAACGCAGTACGATCATGAGTTAAGAATGTGAGTAACCACTTCGGCCAGATCGTCGAAAATAAGGGTATTATCCGGCAAATTACCTGCTGCCAGCGTTGCCTTGCCCTTGCCGGTTCTTACCAGCATGGGCGCCGCACCCACGGTTGCCGCCGCTTGCAAATCGCGCAAGCTGTCACCCACCGATGGCACATCGGTCAACGGGATATTGAAACGCGCAGCAATTTCCAGAAACATGCCCGCCTGCGGTTTACGGCACGCGCATTTTGAGTCGGCTGCATGCGGGCAATAAAACAGCGCATCAATACGACCGCCTGCGTTGGACAAAGTCTTGATCATTTTGGCATGGATGCTGTTGAGCATGCTCATATCGAACAGTCCGCGACCCACGCCAGACTGATTGGTCGCTATCGCAACGCGATAACCGGCCTGATTCAAACGCGCAATCGCTTCCAGGCTGCCGGGGATGGGCACCCATTCTGCCGGACTTTTGATGAACTGATCGGAGTCCAGATTAATGACCCCGTCACGATCGAGGATGATGAGCTTCATACGGGCAAGTATACCCCGGAAACGCCCGTGCAATGCCTACTGCGCAGCCCTATAGGCCGCCCGAAATGGTTCGCTATGTTTATTTTACGACCACAGTACCGGTCATGTAGCCATGGAAGCCACAGTGGTATATGTAGGTGCCTGGCGTGATCAAAA
>DMQT01000043.1:495-13153 GCA_003455595.1 Betaproteobacteria bacterium | reverse complement strand
GAGAAAGCAGAAATGTCGGCGACGCGGTTCATCAAGCTGGACAGGCTCGCCAACAACTTGAGGCGGTTATGGCGAATGGCTTCATCCTCCGCCATCACCATGACCTCATCGAAAAACCGGTCCACCTGGGCGCGCACACCGGCCAGCGCGGTCAGCGCGCCGGTGTAGTCGCCCTGCGCGGCACAGGCTTCAACCACTGGGGCAAGCTGGTTGATGGCCCTATATAGAGCGTGTTCGGCGTCGGCCTGGAGCAGGCCGATGTAGACAGCACCTGGCAGCAGCTCGGTTTTTTTCAGAATATTGCGGATGCGCTTGTTGGCCGCTGCCAGCGCCTCGGCTTCTGGCAGGGCGGCAAAAGCACGCACCGCCGCCAATCGCTTGGGCACGTCGGCCAGATCCTGTGGTTTAAGCGCGATAACCGAGGCGATCTCCTGCGCCGAATAGCCCTGCTCGCGCAACACACCCTGCAAACGGTCAGCGATGAAATCTGCCAGCTTGTCCTGTGGGCTGGGAAAAACCCCTGCATAAGCAGTAATCGCGTTCGCCAACAAAACATCCAGCGGCAGCGTGGATTCCTTATCCATCAGCAACCGAATCACGCCCAGCGCATGACGGCGCAGCGCATACGGGTCTTTATCGCCGGTCGGCAGCTGGCCGATGCCAAACAGGCCGATCAACGTCTCCAGCTTGTCGGCCAGCGCCAGCACCACACCGATACGATTACGCGGCAGGTCATCACCAGCAAAACGCGGCTTGTAATGATCCTCGATGGCCCAGGCAAGGTCGTCGCCCAAGCCATCGTGCTGCGCGTAATAACGCCCCATCACGCCCTGCAATTCTGGGAATTCACCCACCATATCGGTGAGCAGGTCCAGTTTGGCGAGTGCCGCGGCACGCTGCACATCCGGCCCAAGCACATCAAGATCGTCAGACGCCAACATGCTGACAATGGCGTTACCGATGGCTTGCACACGCTTGACGCGCGCGCCCTGCGAGCCGAGTTTGTTGTGGTATACAACCTTGTCCAGGTCGGGCAAACGCGACGCCAGCGATTTTTTCCGGTCCTGATCGAAAAAGAACTGCGCATCGGCCAGCCGTGGCCGCACCACGCGCTCGTTGCCGCCGATCACCGCACCGGGGTCGGACGGGCTGATATTCGATACCATCAAGAATTGATTGGTCAGCCTGGCTGATTTATCCAGCAGCGGAAAATATTTCTGGTTCACCTTCATGGTCAGAATCAGGCATTCCTGCGGCACCGCCAAAAACGCCGCATCGAATTGCCCGAGCAACACATTGGGACGCTCCACCAAGGCCGTCACCTCATCCAGCAGCGCGGCGTCGTCAATCGGCTGCAAACCTTGCTGCGCGGCCACCGCCGCAAGCTGGCGCGCAATCTCGGCGCGGCGCTCGGCAAAGCTGGCAATGACCGCGCCCTGCTCACGCAACTGTTGCGCGTAGCTATCTGCCGATAGCAGCATGACCGGATTGACGCCGGCTTCAAAACGGTGGCCCTGCGTCGCGCGTCCGGCATTCAGCCCCAGCACCTGTATCGGCACGACATCGCTACCATGCAGCGCCACGAGCCCATGCACCGGGCGCACAAAGTTGACGCTGGTCCAGCCGTCGGCCAGTTGATAGCTCATCACTTTCGGGATGGGCAATTTCGCCATCGCATGATCGAGTGCCAGCTGCACACCCGCTGCCACCATCACACCCGGCGCAATACTGTCATAAAACAGTGTGTCATTTTTACCATCTGGCGCGCGTTTGAGTTGTGCCACGGCCGTCGCATCCAGCCCCAGCCCAGCCAGCCGTTTGAGCAGCGCGGGCGTGGCGTTGCCCGCTGCATCCAGCCCCACCGACACCGGCATCAGCTTGTTTGAGACGGGTCTATCCGCCGCGCGCATCAGCACGTCGCCGACGTGTACCGCCAGGCGGCGCGGCGAGGCAAACGCCGTTACGGCCGCATCGGCTGCCGCCAGCCCTTGCGCTTTCAGATGCTCGGCCAGCAGGCTGGCAAATGCCTCGCCCAGCTTGTAGAGCGACTTCGGGGGTAATTCTTCGACGAAGAGCTCTATCAATAAATTGTGTGTGCTCATGCGGCGGTCGCCTTCTGTTCGATCTGTGCCAGCACTTCATCGGCCCAGGTACGCGGTGCCAGCGGGAAGCCCCGCTGCGCGCGGCTGTCGAGGTAACTTTTTGCCACCGCGCAGGCCAGCTTGCGGATACGCCCCATGTAGGCGGCGCGTTCAGTCACCGAGATGGCGCCACGCGCGTCGAGCAGATTGAAACTGTGCGCGGCTTTCAGCACCTGTTCGTAAGCGGGCAGCGCGAGTTGCGCCTGCATCAGCTGCTGCGCGGTTTGTTCGTGGCTGCTGAATGCCGTGAGCAAAAAGTCCACATCGCTGTGTTCAAAGTTATAAGCCGATTGCTCGACTTCGTTCTGATGGTAGACGTCGCCGTAGCTCAAGCCTTCGGTCCAGGTCAGGTCGTAGACGCTTTCCACGCCTTGCAGGTACATGGCGAGGCGTTCCAGCCCGTAGGTGATTTCACCGGTGACCGGCTTGCAATCAATGCCGCCGACCTGCTGAAAATAAGTGAACTGGGTGACTTCCATGCCGTTGAGCCAGACTTCCCAGCCCAAGCCCCAGGCACCCAGCGTCGGGTTTTCCCAGTCGTCCTCGACAAAACGCACGTCGTTCTGCTTCAGATCAAAACCAAGCGCTTCAAGCGAGCCCAAATACAGATCAAGAATATTTGCCGGTGCCGGTTTGAGCACCACCTGAAACTGGTAATAGTGCTGCAGGCGATTGGGATTGTCGCCGTAGCGCCCATCCTTGGGGCGACGCGACGGCTGCACGTAGGCGGCTTTCCATGGTTCCGGGCCGAGTGCACGCAGGAAGGTCGCAGTATGACTGGTGCCCGCGCCGACTTCCATGTCGATGGGTTGCAACAAGGCGCAACCCTGCTGCGCCCAGAAGTGCTGGAGAGTAAGAATGATGTCCTGAAAAGTCCGCATGCCTGGTGCCAGAATGAATCAAAAGCGCGATTTTACTGTGTTTGACGGCAAATTGCGCTGGTGTGAGGTGCACGCCGCTGTCGAGAATGCGTCAACCGTGTCACCCCTTCCACAGATTTTCCTCGTTCCACAGCAATACCGCCCCACACAATCCGCATGAACAGGACATTCAGCCAGTTTTTCAGGCAGGCACAGCGCTTGCAATAGCCATGGCAAGAGGAAATCACCATGACCATGCAACTGTCACAAAAGATGAGCATTGAATTCACCGCCACGCGCGCCCTGTTCGATTTTTTCAAGGCCAAGACCAACCGTACGCTGATGGTGTGTGTGAGTTTGTTGTTTCTGGAAATCAAGATACTCAAGCAACGTGCCTGGTAGCACTGCGAACCCTCTCTGTACACATCGCATCGTGTGCAGACTTCAGCCCCTTCATTTATGGAGGGGCTTTTTTTATGTGACGACCGGAATAGACAAGCGCGCCATCAGCCCGCCGCCGTCACGCGCCCGCAGGCTGAGTTGCCAGTGATTGGCCTGCGCCAGCTGCTGGGCAATCGCCAGCCCCAGCCCGCTGCCACCGGTGGCCTTGCTGCGTGAACTTTCAAGCCGGTAAAACGGCTGGAACACCGCGTCGAACTGATCAGGTGGAATCCCCGGGCCGCGATCCAATATATCAATTTCGATCAAGCGCTCGCTGCAGCGGCAGGCCAGCGTCACCGGCCTGTTTTCGCCGTAGCGCAAGGCGTTTTCAATCAAATTCGACAGCACCCGCTGTAGCGATTGCACGCCTGCCTCGGCCACGCATGCTGCACCGGGCTGCCATTCGACCTGCCCGCCGCTGCGTCGAGCGTCGTCGGCCAGGGTGCCAAGCAGGATATTGAAATCGACTTTGCTGGGCGGCTCCGCCTGCAAGCCGCGTGACAACTCCAGGAACCCGCCGATCAGCCGATTCATTTCTTCCAGGTCGTGTTCGATCTGATGCATCAGCTGCGGATCAGCGTCTTCTGGCAACATCGCCAGTGCCAGCCGCATGCGTGCAATCGGCGTACGCAAGTCGTGCGAAATCCCCGCCAGCAGCGTGGTGCGGTTCGCCAGCAACGCCTGTACTTCATTCGCCATGCGATTGAACGCCTGGCTCAGGCATGCCAGCTCAGTCGCGCCCGATTCAGGCAGCGGCTGCGGCATCTGCCCCTGCCCGACCTCGCCCGCCGCGCTCGCCAGCCGCGCCAGCGTGCGGCTGATGCGGCGCACCACAATCAAAGCCGTGATCCAGGTCAGCAGCGCGCCCAGGCTGACCAGCCCGACTGCCGCCAACGGCGACTGCACACCATAGCGGTCGCGCTCAAAGCCAATGCGGATAGCGTGCCCTCCCATGCGCATTTCGGCCCAGGCCCAGCCGGGTTGGCCGGCTTTGAGCATGACGTCCTGCCCGGTACGGCGGGAGAGCGCGGCTTCGATGTAGTGACTGTTGAGAAAATTGTCGGCACGGGTCGCCAGTGGTCTGTCGGCGTTTTGAATCAGTAGATGGTGGTGCTGCGCCAGCTCACGCTCAAACACAGGCCGGGTTTCCGGCGGCAACTCGGCCCAGGTTTGCGCCGACAGCACCATCAGCGCGGCAAGGTCATCGGCGGAACGCAGCGCCATGGGCTTGAGAATGGTGAAGGCCACCAGCGCCAGCGCCGCAATCTGGAACGCCAGAAACGCCAGCCCGAGGATCGCCGCCGTGCGCCCAAACAGCGACGCTGGCCACAGCCTCATGCAGCCGCGCCCTTCGGCGCAAACAGATAACCTTGTCCCCACACGGTGCGGATATACACCGGATTGGCCGGATCCGGCTCGATCTTGCGACGCAGACGCGTGACGCGCACATCGATGCTGCGGTCGAACGGGTCGCGTTCGTAGCCCTTGATCATATCCATCAGGCCGTCGCGCGTCAGCACCCGGTTAGGGTGTTCGACGAAGATGCGCAAAATGGCGAACTCCGCCGTAGTCAGTGCGATTTCCTCGCCGTCGCACAGCAGCCGTTGCGCGTCCATATCCAGCCGGAACGNNAGCTCACGCGGGTTGAACGGCTTGGGCATATAGTCGTCCGCGCCCACCTCCAGCCCGACGATGCGGTCGATATCCTCACCACGCGCCGACAGCATGATGATCGGCAGCGCCGTGCTGGCACGCAGGCGGCGCGCGATGGACAGCCCATCCTCGCCCGGCATCATCAGATCCAATATCACCAGATCCGGCTTGATGGTCGTCAACGCAGCATCCATGCTTTTGCCATCGGCGGCAGTGGTGACAACGTAACCTTGCGTGCCGAGATACTGCTCCAGCAAAGTCCGCAAGCCAGCATCGTCATCCACGACTAAAATGTGTTCTTGTTTGGTATCCATGCTAGGCAATATACAACCGATAGCCGCGCTTTCACCAGCTGGTTACACACTGTTACAGATTTGCCGTATCTGGAAACGCTTTAGCAAAGAATATCGTCCATGATGCAATCGTGGGCTCGGAAAATACCCACCGCTTGAGGAGAACACCATGAAATTACGCACACTGGCTCATTTCGGCGTCATCGCGCTGTGCCTCGGCAGTCTGACACCCGCATTCGCTGCGCCGGTTTGGGTTCAAGCTGCCGTTAGCGCAGCAGATGCTCCGCTGCTGCTGGCCAGCCGCGATGACGGACGCAGCGACCAGAATCGCACCGAACGCCGCGACAACGCAGGCGGCAACCGCAAACAACCCGCTAGCGAAACACGTCGCGACCAACGCCAGGAAGGCTTTGGTTACGGCTACGAACGCCGCCAGGAACGCAATACCGATAGCAACCGCGGCCGCCAGTAGCGCTGCACCACTTTATTCAAGGAGCACATCATGTTCACCCCCAAGCGCATCATCGTCAGCCTGTTACTCATTAGCAGCGGCACCGCACTGGCCGATACCAGCCCCAGTTTCGTTGACCGCGCCCGCGTCGTTTCCAGCACGCCGATCTACCAGCAGGTCAACGAACCACAGCGCCAATGCTGGACAGAATCTGTAAGCAGCGACTACCAGCCGCAACAGCGCTCCTACGGCGGCGCCATCCTCGGCGGCCTGGTCGGTGGCCTACTCGGCAACACCGTTGGACAAGGCAACGGCCGCACCGCCGCAGCCGCAGTGGGCGCCGTCACCGGTGCGCTGGTGGGCGACAACATCAGCAATAACCGCAGCAATGGCGGCGACTACGGCCCGCGTCAAGTGCAACGCTGCCGCGAAGTAGACAACTATCACCAAATGGTAAGCGGCTACAGCGTGGATTACCAGTACCACGGCCAGAATTACAACACCACACTACCATACGACCCAGGCAAATATGTCAGCCTGGACGTGAGTGCGGTGGTCGCGCAGGGGCAAGGTGGGGACTGAGTCCGGGAGATGCGGCATATTCCTCGGAAAAAATCAGGCTAATTGCGATTTCTCCGTCCTGCTCGCAAATAAAACCGCATTCACCCGCCCACTTCAGGGGCTGGCATGCGGATCAAACTGCTCGCCAATGGCCGGATTTGCCGCCCTGTTTTTCAAGTAGCCGGATATTGTCCATGCGCATGCCGCGATCAACGGCTTTGCACATGTCGTAGATGGTGAGCAAGCCGACATTGAGTGCGGTGAGGGCTTCCATTTCGACGCCGGTCTTGCCGACGGTCTCGGCTGTGACGCGGCATACGATGGCGAATTCGGCTTCATCCGCCGAAAATTCAACCGCAACGCGGGTCAACGCGAGTGGGTGGCACAGGGGGATGAGTTCTGCGGTACGTTTGGATGCCTGGATGGCGGCAATGCGGGCGACGCCGAGCACGTCGCCTTTTTTAGCGTTGCCCGCCAGAATCATTTGCAGGGTTTCGTTTTGCATGACGATGCGTCCTGTAGCGACCGCGACGCGATGGGTGTCGGGCTTGTCTGCGACGTCCACCATGTGGGCGCGTCCGCGTTCGTCGAAGTGGGTGAAATCATTCATGTAGGAACTCCAAAACAGATGCGACTATCATAGCATCCATGAAATTTTTACCTCTTTTCCTCGCGCTGTGTATGGCCTCACAGACGGTAGTAGCCAGCGAATTACCGGACTTGGGCGAAGTGTCACAGACGGCGTTCACGGCGGCCGACGAGGCGCGCGTGGGCAACGAGATCATGCGCGACATCTACGCCGATCCACAATATTACGACGACCCGGAGCTGATCGAGTATCTGAATAATCTGGGCTATCGCCTGGTGGCATCAAGTTCGGAGAATCGCCGCGCGTTCCGGTTTTTTGTGCTCAAGGATCCAACGCTGAATGCGTTTGCCCTGCCCGGCGGCTTTATTGGCGTGCACACCGGACTGATCGAGGCAGCGCAGAGCGAATCCGAGCTGGCGGGGGTGCTGGGCCACGAGATTGCGCACGTCACGCAGCACCATCTGGCGCGCATGATCGAGAGCCAGAAACAGGGCATCGTGCCGTCGCTGGCTGCGCTGGCGCTGGCGATTCTGGCGGCGCGTTCGAACCCGCAGATGGCAACGGCGGCGATTGCCACAGTGCAGGCGGGGACAATCCAGCAGCAGCTGAATTTTTCGCGCGATAACGAACGCGAGGCTGACCGTATCGGTATGCAAATCATGAGCGGCGCAGGGTTTGACCCGAACGCCATGAGCAGCTTTTTTGAGCGCCTGCAAAAAGACAGTCGTTTGTACGAAAACAATGCACCCGCCTATCTGCGCACCCACCCGCTCACTTCGCAACGGATTGCCGATATCCAAAACCGCGCCGCCAATCTGCCCACCAAGCAGGTGCCGGACAGCCTGGATTTTCAACTATTGCGCGCCAAACTCAAGGTGCAGGATGGCAGTGCCGACCAGGCGATGAAAGCCGCAAACGCCGCACTGGTGGATGGCCGCTATAACAATGTGACCGCTGCGCGCTATGGGTTAGTGGCGGCGCTATTGCGTGATCAGCAATACAGCCGCGCGGGCCAGGAAATGCAAAAACTGCGCGCGTTGAACAGCACCAGCCCATTGATCGACACGCTCGCAGCACGCCTGAAACTGGCCAGCGGCGACAGTGCCGGGGCACTCAAGCTGTATCGGGATGCACGTGAGCGCTTCCCCGGTTATCGCCCGCTGCTCTATGCCAATGCTGATGCCCTGCTACAAGTACATCAGGGTGCGGCTGCGCTCAAGCTGGTCGAGGCGGCCATTACGCTGTACCCAGACGACTACCGACTGCAACTATTGCTGGCGCGCGGCTATGCGCAGCAAGGCAAGGAGTTCATGAGCCACAAGGCGCAGGCTGATGCGTATTTTTATCAGGGACAACTCGACGCTGCCATTGAACAACTACGCCTGGCACTGAAGAGCAAGGACGGCGATTTTTATCAGTCATCAATCGCAGAAGCGCGTCTCAAGCAGTGGCTGGCAATCGAGAAACCGTCCAAACCCTGAACATAAAATCCCGGAACAACAGGCTGAAACATTCATCGGGCGCGGGTTTGGTACATAGCTACCGTGTGCATTTCTTTTGTAATAAAACCCGCTTTCAGACTTGGACAAGCAAAATATTTTCAACTATGCTTGCGCAATCCGTGACTGGATGACAGTCGGTTGTCAGCAGTTTAATGTCTGGCAATCGCAGGGCTTTAATTTGCTTTCTATAACCAAGGAGGATGACATGCGCGCAGGTGCATCGCTTTTTCTGACTGCAAGCGTGGTTGGCATGTTCGTCATGGCTAACAGCGCAGTGGCAGCGGACGCCCCGAAACCCGAAGTAACCGGCAAGCAGATTGCCTTTGATAAAACCAAAGGCAATTGCCTCGCATGCCATGCGATGCCGACCGTACCGGATGCAGAAGCCGCTGGCACTATCGGACCACCCCTGATTGCCATGGCCGCACGTTTCCCGGACAAGGCCAAATTGCGCGCCCAGATTTGGGACGCTACCGTTGCCAATCCACAAACTTCCATGATCCCGTTCGGCAAACACAAAGTGTTAACCGAGCAGGAGATTGATAAAGTCACTGACTATATTTACAGCCTGTAAAGTTCGAACCGTTTACCGTTAGGAGAGATGTACATGAATGCATTACGTAGAAATGTTCTTAAAAGTGCTGGCATGGCCAGCGTTGTTGCCATGGCGGCAACTGCAGGCTTGTTGAAATCCGGCTCGGCATTGGCCGCCTGGAACGCCAGCGCATTCGACGCGAAGAGCGTGCCTGACGCGCTTAAAGGCATGGGTGCAGCGACCCCGGCTGAGAGCAAAGACATCTCGATCAAGGCACCGGATATTGCTGAAAACGGCGCTGTCGTGCCCGTAGAAGTAACCAGCAGCATTGCTGGCACCACCGGCATCGCGATTTTTGCCGAGAAAAACGCCAATCCCTTGATCGCTGACTTCAAAATGTCGAACGGTGCTGAAGGCTATGTCTCAACCCGTATCAAAATGGGACAAACCGCAAAGATACGTGCAGTGGTTACCGCTGGCGGCAAAACCTACACAGCGGCTAAAGAAGTCAAAGTCACCATCGGCGGTTGCGGCGGTTAATTCGCCCAAATCCAGCGCCTGTAGACCCTAACCAATATTTAGCTTAAAGGAATCGAAAATGGCAGAACCGATGAAAATGCGCGCATCCATGAGTGGTGACGTCGCTGACGTAAAAGTGTTGATGAATCACCCAATGGAAACCGGCCTACGCAAAGACGCAAAAACCGGCCAGCTGATTCCAGCTCACTTTATTAATGAAGTCACGGCAACCCTGAACGGCAAACCCATACTGGCAGCACAATGGGGCGGCGGCATCTCCAAGAATCCTTACCTCGGTTTCAAGGTCAAGGGTGCCAAGGCCGGTGACAAAGTCACTGTTAGCTGGAAAGATAACAAAGGCGAATCCAACACTGCCGAAGCTGCTGTCAGCTAAGCTAGTTTTGCATGCGGCGGTACCAAGTAATATTTCTGGTGCTGCCGAGATAACCATCAAACGGAGGATGGCATGAAAATGACATTGAGCAAGTTGCTGGCGGCTAACCGTCCTGCAACCGGCAAAAAAATCTTGTTGGCACTGGCTGGTGCAGGATTGTTGATGGGTGCTGTTGGCGTGAACGCCACACCTGAGCATGACCGCGACAGCTTGGTAAAATACTTCAAGAATAAATATCCAGACGTAAAAAAAGACAGCTATATCTACGGCGCGCTGGCATTCGATCCGGATGCCAAAGCGCAATATGACAGCATCATGGATTTTCCGCCTTTTGGATCGGTGCTGGATCAAGGCAAAGCCATGTGGGATACCCCATTCAAAAACGGCAAGAAGTACGCCGATTGTTTCCCGAATGGCGGTAAAAACGTAGCGGGCAATTACCCGTATTTCGACGACAAGGCCGGTAAAGTTGTCACATTTGAAATGGCCATCAACGCTTGCCGCGTGCAAAACGGCGAGGACGCGTTCAAATACAACGACATGAAAACCATAGGCGTATTGACAGCTTACGCACGCACCTTGTCCGATGGCATGGCGATGAACATCAAAGTTGACGGTTCAGCCGCAACAGCAGCCTACGAGGCTGGTAAAAAGCAATTTTACAGCCGTCGTGGTCAGCTGAATTTCTCGTGTGCGACCTGCCACGTGGACAACGCGGGTAACCGCTTGCGTTCAGAAGTACTGTCACCCGCCGTAGGTCAAGCCACCCACTGGCCGGTATTCCGTGGTGGTGACACTCTGGTTACCTTGCAAGAGCGCTATGTTGGCTGTAACAAGCAGGTACGTGCGGTGCCGTTTGCAGCAGGCAGCACCGAATACAACGATCTGGAATACTTCCATTCCTACATCAGTAACGGCTTGCCGATGAAGGCCGCAGTATTCCGCAAGTAGTTTTGATTTACCCATTCAAAGCGAAGCCGGAGGCCATACCTGCTTCGCTTTTTTTGTTTATGATCAGTAGATTACGTCAACATCGCTTGGGTGATAGGTACTATTTACATCACTCCACAGCAGTTTAAAATAACTCTGCTTAACCACAAGACCCTTCCCGTTTTCCAGGACATTCCATCATGATGAATCGTCGCGAATTTTTACAAATCCTGGCCGTAGCCGCTGCATCGGGTATGGCACTTGACAACAAGCAGGCACTCGCCGGCACTGCACCAACTGACTTTTACGATCTGCCGAAATTCGGTAACGTCTCGCTCATGCACATGACCGATTGTCATGCGCAACTACTGCCGATTTATTTTCGGGAGCCCGACGTCAATATCGGCGTGGGCGGCGCAGTGGGTCAGCCTCCGCATCTGGTAGGTGAATCGTTCCTCAAACATTATGGCATTCGTCCCGGCACGCGTGAAGCCTATGCGTTTACCTACCTCGACTTCAAGGCAGCGGCACGCACCTATGGCAAGGTTGGCGGGTTTGCCCACCTGAAAACGCTGGTGGACAAGGTACGCGCCTCGCGCCCCGGTTCGCTGCTGCTGGATGGCGGTGATACCTGGCAGGGCTCGGCGACGTCGTTGTGGACCAACGGTCAGGACATGGTAGACGCCTGCAAGCTGCTGGGTGTGGACGTCATGACCGGCCACTGGGAATTCACCTACGGCGCGAAGCGCGTAAAGGAAGTAGTTGACAAGGATTTCAAAGGCCATATCGATTTTGTCGCGCAAAACGTCAAGACCAATGACTTTGGCGATCAGGTGTTCAAACCGTACGTCATCAAAGTCATGAACGGTGTACAGGTGGCGATTATCGGCCAGGCGTTCCCGTATACGCCGATTGCCAACCCGCGTTACATGGTGCCGGACTGGAGCTTTGGCATTAACGATGATGACATGCAGAAAGTTGTCAACGAAGCACGGGGCAAAGGCGCACAAGTCGTGGTGGTGCTGTCGCACAATGGCATGGACGTTGACTTGAAAATGGCTTCGCGCGTCACGGGCATCGACGCCATTTTTGGCGGTCATACCCACGACGGCATTCCGTTCCCATCGCAAGTCAAGAACGCCAAGGGCACCACGCTGGTGACTAACGCAGGTTCCAACGGCAAGTTTTTGGGTGTGATGGATTTTGACGTGAAAAACGGCAAGATTGCCGCCTGGAAATACCGCCTGATGCCGGTGTTCTCCAACCTGATCGAACCCAATGCCAAAATGGCTGCATATATTCAGAACGTGCGCGCACCGTTCATCGCAAAACTGGATGAGAAGCTCGCTGTAACCGAAGACCTGCTATACCGGCGCGGCAACTTCAACGGCACCTTCGACCAGCTCATCCTCGATGCACTGATGGTCGTCAAAGGCGCAGACGCGGCGTTTTCGCCCGGTTTCCGCTGGGGCACCAGCCTGTTGCCGGGTGACGTTATCACCATGGACAAGCTAATGGATCAAACCGCCATCACCTACCCTTCAACCACGCTCAACGAGATGACTGGCGCCACCATCAAGAGCATCATGGAAGACGTATGTGACAACCTGTTCAACGCGGATCCCTATTATCAACAGGGCGGCGACATGGTACGGGTCGGCGGCATTCAGTATGTTGTGGCGCCCAACAACAAGATCGGCAACCGCATCAGCGGCATGACGCTCAAGGGCAAACTGGTCGATCCGAACAAGAAATACAAAGTGGCGGGCTGGGCACCGGTGGGCGAAGG
>DMQT01000043.1:0-316 GCA_003455595.1 Betaproteobacteria bacterium | reverse complement strand
ATCCGGGATAAAATGGCCGAATTCCATTGATTCCCGGCTATCCAGATGAAAAGCAGTGAAATTCGTCAACGCTTCCTCGATTATTTTGCCCGCCATGGTCACACCCCCGTTGCCTCCAGTTCGCTGATCCCGGGCGACGACCCTACCCTGCTGTTTACCAACGCAGGCATGGTGCAATTCAAGGACGTTTTCCTCGGGCGCGAAACCCGTCCTTACGTGCGCGCTGTCAGTTCGCAGCGCTGTTTGCGCGCAGGCGGCAAACACAACGATCTGGAAAACGTCGGCTACACCGCACGCCACCACACCTTCTTCGAGA
>DMQT01000162.1:601-7640 GCA_003455595.1 Betaproteobacteria bacterium | reverse complement strand
ACTACGCATTTGTTGCGGCAGGGCTGTGGGACTACGCCCGGCTTACGGGTCAAACCGAACATCAGCAGCAAGCGCTCGCGGTACAGCGTCAAGCCTGGTTGCGCTTCTATAATCCAACTGGATGGAAAACGCAGCAGCGCAGCCTGTTGGCTGCTGACCGAGTTGAGCCTGCGCTGGCCGACGCTGCATTGGCTTCGCCCAGTGCCCAATTGATTCAGCTGGGGCTGGCATCAAAAAACGCTCATTTGCACCAGCAAGCGCGTCAAGCACTGATGCTGGGATTGCTGACAGTCAAAGCCGCAGTATTTGAATATGCGAGCTATCTGGATGCGTTGGCGAGCAGCATGCAAGCGCGACCCTGATAGGTTTATTGTTCCTGATCGGCAACCGGTTGTTGGATGCGCGGACGGGTATCAACTTTCACCGCTGCCAGCATAGCTTTATCTTTACGTAGCAATTTAATTTGCGCGGTCTGGCCCGGTACGAGCATCGCAATCAGGTTAAGTAAGCCGCTGGAATCACTGATGCTTTTATCGTTGACGCTCACCAGGATGTCGCCGGGGCGAATGCCTGCGTGATCAGCTGGGCCGCCTTTGAGAATGCCTGCAATCAAAGCACCATTGGTATCTTTCAGCTTGAATGATTCGGCCAGCTCCGGGGTCATGTCCTGCACCTCGACACCCATCCAGCCGCGTATGACCGAGCCATGTTTGATAATCTGGTCCATAACCTGCACCACAAGACTGACCGGAATGGCAAAGCCAATCCCTTGCGACCCCCCGGTACGCGTGTAGATTGCGCTATTAATGCCGATCATGTTGCCATTGGCGTCCACCAACGGACCACCGGAATTGCCGGGGTTAATGGCAGCGTCGGTTTGAATGAAGTTCTCGAAGGTATTGATGCCCAGATGAGTGCGCCCCAAGGCACTGATAATACCCATGGTCACCGTCTGACCCACTCCGAACGGGTCACCAATCGCCAGCACAATATCTCCTACATTGGCTTTATCCGACTGGGTAAAGGTAATTGCTGGCAATCCAGTCAAGTTGACTTTGAGTACGGCCAGATCGGTTTCCGGATCCGATCCCACCACCCGCGCCATGACGGTCCGGCCATCATGCAGCGCGATCTGAATTTCATCAGCAGCTTCTACCACGTGGTGATTGGTCAGGATGTAGCCATCGGAACTCACGATGACCCCGGAACCGAGATTATTGACGCGCTGTGGACGCACATCCGCAGGATTGCCAAAAAACTGTTTGAAAGCGGGGTCGTTGGCATGTGGATTCGGCGCTTGTCGCACCTCTTTGCTGGTAAAGACATTGACTACCGATGGAATGGCTTTTTTAGCCGCTGCGCTTAATGACGTGATTTGCGTGCCAGCAACCGGAGAAACATCCTCTTTGATTGTGATACCCGCCCGACTGGGGGCGCTGCGCCAACTCAACCAGTCTGGCCGAAATACAATTACAACCAGTAATATTCCCAATGCCACCGTGGTGCTTTGTGCAAAAATCAGCCAGAACTTGCGCATGAAAAGGTCCAGAAAAAAATATATACGGAAAATTATACAGAACCGAGGCTCCCTGCACCCTCGTGTTCAAACAAAATTCACATCTAAATGGTAATGGGGGCTTTATGTTTCAAGCGAGTTTTGGGTAAAATAGCAGTTTTTGTAAGTTTGCTTTACCTAGACAGGGAAAATGTATGAGTGAACAGCAAGTGGATAATGGCAAACGGCGCTTTCTCATCGCCGCCACAACAGCCGTAGGAGGGGTAGCGGGCGTCGCAGTGCTGGCGCCTTTTGTCATGAGCATGATGCCTAGTCAGCGTGCCAAGGCAGCTGGTGCGCCAGTCGAAGTCGATATCAGCAAAATCGAACCCGGCATGCTGCTCGCCGTAGCCTGGCAAGGCAAGCCGGTATGGGTAGTGAACCGTACGAAAGCCATGCTGGCCTCATTACCAGGTAATGACAGCCGTCTGGTCGATCCGAAATCACTGGAGGATCAACAGCCTCTGTATGCTAAAAATGAGACGCGTTCGGTCAAGCCGGAATACCTGGTGGTTGTCGGCATCTGTACTCACCTTGGTTGCTCGCCTACATATCGCCCCGAATTGGCACCTGCGGATTTGGGGCCAAAATGGGATGGCGGCTGGTTCTGCCCATGTCACGGTTCCAAATATGACCTGTCTGCGCGTGTTTACAAGGACGTCCCGGCACCTCTGAACATGGTTATCCCCCCTCACCACTACATGTCCGACACCCGCATTCTGGTTGGCGAAGGCCCCAAAGGAGCTTAATTGATGAGTACCATGCAAAAACTCGTTGGCTGGATTGACGATCGCTTTCCGCTGACGTCAAACTGGAAAACACATCTGTCGGAATATTACGCACCGAAGAATTTCAACTTCTGGTATTTTTTTGGCTCCCTGGCTTTACTGGTACTGGTGCTGCAAATTGTCACCGGCATCTTCCTGACCATGAACTACAAGCCGGATGCCACGCTGGCATTCCTGTCTGTTGAGTACATCATGCGCGACGTGGAGTGGGGTTGGCTGATTCGTTACATGCACTCGACCGGCGCTTCCATGTTTTTCGTGGTGGTTTACCTGCATATGTTCCGTGGCCTGATGTACGGTTCCTACCGCAAACCACGCGAACTGATCTGGATCTTTGGCATGTTTCTGTATCTCGCCTTGATGGCAGAAGCTTTCATGGGCTACCTGTTGCCATGGGGTCAGATGTCGTACTGGGGCGCGCAGGTGATCATTTCGCTGTTTGGTGCGATTCCTGTGGTCGGTGATGCACTATCGACCTGGATTCGGGGTGACTATGTGGTGTCCGACGCAACGTTGAACCGTTTCTTCGCGTTCCACGTGATTGCCTTGCCGCTGGTGTTGGTGGGTCTGGTTGCTGCGCACATCATTGCATTGCACGAAGTGGGCTCGAACAACCCGGATGGCATCGAAATCAAAAAACACAAGGATCCGGTGACGCACATTCCGCTTGATGGCATTCCTTTCCACCCGTATTACACGGTAAAGGACATCATGGGTGTGATCGTATTCCTGATGGTGTTTACCGCGATTCTGTTCTTCGCACCCGAGTTGGGTGGCTGGTTCCTTGAGCCGGATAACTTCATCCCTGCCAACGGTTTGAAGACCCCGGAGCACATTGTGCCATTATGGTATTTCACCCCGTTCTACGCGATTCTGCGTGCTGTGCCGGACAAGTTCCTCGGCGTGGTTGCAATGGGTGCTGCCGTGGTTATCATGTTCTTCCTGCCCTGGCTGGATCGTTCCAAAGTGAAGTCCATTCGCTACCGTGGCAATTTGTACAAGACCATATTGGCAATGTTCGTCATCAGTTTCATTGGATTGGGTTATCTGGGTACGCAAGCGCCTACTGCAGTGACAACCAACATTGCACGTGTGCTGAGCATCATTTACTTTGCATTCTTCCTGCTGATGCCTTGGTATACCAAAATGGACAAGACCAAACCTGAACCAGAAAGGGTGACTGGATAATGAAGAAGTTTTTACTTGCATTACTGTTTGTGCCGCTGACAGCGTTTGCATCGGAAGGCGGTATCCATCTCGATACGGCACCGATCAATCTGAATGACTATGGCTCGCTGCAACGTGGCGCGCGGATATTCACCAACTACTGTCTGTCGTGTCATAGCGCTGCTGCCATGCGTTATTCGCGCATGGAAGATATCGGCCTGAGCAAAGACCAGATTAAAAACAATCTGATGTTTGCATCGGATCAAGTCGGCAACACCATGACAATCAGCATGACGCCGGACGATGCCAAGTTGTGGTTCGGTGCAGCACCTCCCGACTTGTCTGTCGAAGCGCGTGCACGCACCCCGGACTGGCTGTATACCTACCTGCGCAGCTTTTATCGTGATGATTCTCGCCCGACCGGCTGGAATAACACAGTATTCGCAAAAGTGGGTATGCCGCACGTACTATGGAGTCTGCAAGGCGTGCAGGATCTAAAAGAACCTGCGGCAGGTGAGCATGCTGAACATGGCGCGCCGGAATTCACCCTGGTCAAGCCGGGTAAAATGAGTCCTGCCGAGTACAATGCGATGGTCGGCGACCTGGTGAACTACCTGACCTGGATGTCGGAGCCTGCCAAAACCACGCGTCTTGAGCTGGGCATCGTTGTGTTGCTGTTCCTTGGCGTGTTCTTCATACTGGCGTACTACCTGAAGAAAGAGTTCTGGAAAGACATCCACTAAAGCACGACGCCACTGTTAATCGTTGTACAGCACGGCCGGCGGGTAACCGTCGGCCATGTCATTTTAAGGTAAAGCATCATGATGACTTTGTATTCGGGCAACACCTGCCCATACAGCCAGCGCTGTCGTATTGTCCTGTTTGAAAAAGGCATGGATTTTGAAATTATCGATGTCGACCTGCACAACAAGCCGGAAGACCTCGCCCTGATGAATCCCTACAACCGGGTACCCGTCCTGGTCGAGCGCGATCTGATTCTGTACGAAGCCAATATCATCAACGAATATATTGACGAGCGTTTTCCGCATCCGCAACTGATGCCGGCTGACCCTGTAATGCGCGCGCGGGCACGTCTGTTCCTGTTTAATTTCGAGCAAGACCTGTTCAGTCATGTGCATGCAATCGAGCATGGCAGTCAGAAAGCGGCAGAAAAAGCACGCGGCTTGGTGCGTGACAGCCTTACCCAGATTGCACCGATTTTTGCCAAGCAGAAATACATGCTGCATGATGATTTTTCGATGCTGGATGTGGCCATTGCACCCTTGTTATGGCGTTTGGATCATTACGATATCCAGTTGCCGCGTCAGGCAGCCAACCTGCTCAAATATGCCGAGCGTATTTTCAGTCGGCCGGCCTTTATCGAGGCACTGACACCCAACGAAAAAGCCATGCGCAAATAATGTCCACGCTGTCCACCAAACCCTACCTGCTACGCGCCATTTACGAGTGGTGCGTAGACAGCGGTTTCACACCGTATCTATCGGTTAAGGTAAACGCGCAGACGCGGGTGCCGATGGAGTTTGTCAAAGACGGCCAGATCGTACTCAATCTGTCGGCGGGTGCAACCCGTAACCTGATCATGGATAACGACTGGGTACAGTTTTCTGCGCGTTTTGGTGGCGTCTCGCGCGAATTGCACATTCCGATTTCAGCGGTGTTAGGTATATTTGCCAAGGAAAATGGAGAAGGAATGGGATTCCCACCGGAGGATACAAGTCCAAACCCGGAATCGGAACCTACCCCGCCAGAGCCCCCCAAACCGGCCAAACCACGCCTTCAGATCGTCAAATAAGGTACTGCTGGTAGATATTTACAGCTTATATCGCAACAAATTAGTCTGTATAAAGTTACTTTATTGTGACCGAAACTGGAGATGAAAATGAACAACCTGCTGAAACTTGTAAATGCCTGTCTGCTCGGTCTGACGTTGCTGTCGGGTGTGAGCTACGCTGCTACCAGCCCGTCTGCTGCCAAAGCCACCGAAAAAATTCTACCCAATATTTATAAAATCCCCTTGGCCAAGGGGGTTTCTATGGACGACGCCGTTGATTCCATGAAACTGCGCGCCAATGCACTCAACATCAAGCTGGTGGCCGAACTGCCGCTGTCTAAGCAGGTTGAAGCGATGACAGGCAACAAAGAACGGCGCATGACGATTTTTCAATTTTGCGATGCGCTTACCGCTAAGGAGCTAGTCAATCTGGACATGGATTTCGCGATCTTCCTGCCGTGCAGAATCGCGCTGATCGAGGATAAAACCGGTCAGGCCTGGTTGATCATGATGGACATGAACGTTAATCAGTTGTCTAAAGCCGCGCAGATGAACAAAGCGCTCACCGACAAAATCACGACGGTACGCAACGGCCTGATTGAAATCATGAATGCGGGTGCCAAAGGCGACCTGTAAGCAGCACAAAAACTGAAAAGGGCAGACCTCGTTGTCTGCCCTTTTTTAATTGTGTCTACGCAAAGTGTTGAGTCAGTGCCTCCTCAGCGAGGATAAAAACAAACTCATCGCTGCCACTGGTTTCCAGCCAACTGAAGGGGAGTTCAGGGAAAGCCGCCACCAATGCATCGCGATTGTGGCCAATTTCCGCAACCAGCACGCCACCTGGACGGAGGTGCTTGTGAGCCTGTTGTAAGATGGTGCGAATGTGCGCCAAGCCATCTTCGCCGCTGGCCAGCGCAAGGTGTGGTTCCTGTAAATACTCTGCGGGCAGGGTCGCCATGCCGTCAGCGTTGACATAGGGTGGATTGCTCACAATTACGTCATAGCGTCGTCCGTCCAGATGGGCGAACAAATCCGATTCGATACACCGCACCCGGTCTTGTAGTTCATAGTCGGTCACGTTGCGCTCGGCGACCGCTAACGCATCGGAAGAGATATCAACCGCATCAATCAGTGCATGCGGGAAAGCGTGCGCCATGAGAATTGCCAGGCAACCCGAGCCAGTACACAGATCCAGCCCACTTTGCACGGCTTCGGCCTCTGCAACCCAAGGTGCTAATTGCTCGCGCAATAATTCAGCAATGAATGAGCGCGGGATAATGACGCGTTCATCGACGTAAAAACGAAATTCACCAAGCCATGCCTCCTGCGTCAGATACGCCGCAGGCATGCGCTGCTTGACGCGTTTCTCAAACACCAGCAACAAATCTTCGCGTTCGACTTCGGTCAGGCAGGCGTCGAGAAACGGCTCCAGACTGTCGATGGGCAAGTGCAACGTGTGCAGGGTCAGGTAGGCAGCTTCATCAAATGCGTTGGTGCTGCCATGACCAAAAAACAGCTTGGCTTGATTCATGCGGCTCACGCCAAAGCGTAACCAGTCACGCACGGTGATGAGCGCGTCGGTATCGTGAAAGTAATCGTGGCTCATCGGGTCAGCAGTCTTTCCAGGGTTTTTTCATAAATGGCGCTGAGCGGCGCCAGAGCCGCGACCGGCACGTTTTCATTCAGCTTGTGAATACTGGCGTTCATCGGGCCGAATTCCACCACTTGCGCACAGAT
>DMQT01000162.1:0-494 GCA_003455595.1 Betaproteobacteria bacterium | reverse complement strand
CGCGTTTTCAGTTCTTCTTTGGTGCTGGCGGTGGAATGGCGGAAATTGAAGCGAATTTCGACCGTACCGGGCACCACATTGGTCGCACCGGTGCCGCCGTGGATATTGGAAATCTGCCAGCTGGTGGGCGGGAAATATTCATTTCCCTTATCCCATTCGATGCCTGCCAGTTCAGCAATCGCCGGTGCCGCTTGATGAATCGGATTGCGCACCAGATGCGGATAAGCAATATGACCTTGTATGCCTTTTACCGTCAAACGCCCGGACAGCGAACCACGTCGGCCATTCTTGATGGTGTCGCCCAACTGGTTGACGCAGGTCGGTTCGCCGACGATGCAGCAGTCGATGGTTTCGCCGCGTGCTGCCAGCGCCTCAACCACCTTGACCGTGCCATCGGTGGCGATACCTTCTTCGTCAGAGGTAATCAACAGCGCGATAGAGCCCTGGTGATCGGGGTGTCGGGCAACAAACGCCTCGATAGAAGTGACAAACGC
>DMQT01000048.1 GCA_003455595.1 Betaproteobacteria bacterium | reverse complement strand
GGCGAGGACGAACCAGAAAGTGAGCTGCGTCATGGCGTGGGTTGTTCAGTGTGGCGCCTGGGCTGCCAGCACACATCGGGCTGCCCGGCGTGGCGGTTGAGCACACGGCTCAGGATGAACAGCAGGTCGGACAGCCGGTTGAGGTATTGCACCGCCAGCGGCGACACCGGCTCGTTGCGCGCCAGCGTCACCACCCGGCGCTCGGCACGCCGGCACACGGTGCGCGCAACATGGCATAGCGAAGCGGCGCGCGACCCGGCGGGCAGGATGAATTCCTCGAGCGGCGGCAGCGCGGCGTTGTAATGCGCGATGGCGTCGTCGAGCGCGGCCAAGTGGTCTTCAGTGACGGCAATGTAGCCGGGAATCGACAACTCGCCGCCCAGATCGAACAGGCCGTGCTGGACTTCGTTGAAAAAGTCAGCGACGTCAGCGGGCAGGTCTTCGGCCAGCAGCACGCCCAGCTGGCTGTTGAGTTCATCGACATCGCCCAGCGCTTCGACGCGAGCGGCGTCCTTGGGTGTGCGCGAGCCGTCACCGAGGCCGGTGCTGCCGTCGTCGCCGGTGCGGGTGGTGATTTTGGAGAGGCGGTTTCCCATGCTGTTTTCCGTGTGAGTGTGAGCGCACCCATGCTACCGGCTGTCAGCGATGGCAGCAAATACGCAGTGTGATTGCCAGCGTGCCCCGCGGTGCATACAATGGCTGCACAAAAATAGCAAGACCAAGGTGTCCGCAGAGGCGTCATAAAACAAATAGCGGTTTCTCAAAAACCGTACATCACATCTAACACGAGTGAGGAGACACATGAAAACAAGTCAGTTAGTCGGGCTGTTTGCGCTGGGAATCGGTCTGGTGCAAGGGGTGCATGCCGCCGGTGATCCGGTTGCCGGTAAAGAAAAACACGAAATGTGCATAGGCTGTCATGGCATTGCGGGTTGGCGCACGGCGTATCCCACGGTATACAGCGTGCCCAATCTGGGCGGTCAGCACGCCGATTACATCGTTGCCGCGCTGAAAGAATACAAGTCCGGCGAACGCGGCTTTGCCACCATGCGCGCGATGGCGTCGGGTTTGTCCGAACAGGACATGCAAGACATAGCGGCTTATTATTCCGGCGGACAATAATCAGAAAAGGGGATAGCACATGAAACATTTTGCACTTATGGCGCTGGCGTTAAGCTGTTTGAGCGCGCCTGCACTGGCCGATCCAACCGGCAATATCGATCAAGGCAAGGCCAAATCCACCACCTGCGCGGCGTGTCACGGCGTGGATGGCAACAGCCAGGCGGCAATGTTCCCGAAACTGGCGGGGCAGCACCCGGATTACCTCTACAACGCGTTGCTGGAATACAAGGCCGGTACGCGTAAAAACGCTATCATGGGCGGCCAGGTGACGGCTCTGTCAGAGCAGGACATGGCCGATCTGGCGGCGTATTTTGGTAGTCAGAAGGGTTTGTATCTGAAACGCTGATACAGGCTGGCACAGATTAAAAACGGCGGACATTCCGCCGTTTTTTTTTGCGCGTCAGAAATAATATTGAGTCTTCAGTGTCCATTCGCTGCCGGGGTACTGCCGATGCAGTAGGCGGAATGCAGCGCGCGAATAATTCACCGCAGTTTGCGCGGGCGGGCAGGCAGGGTCTTCAAACGTGATTAAATTGTAATGGCTGCAGTTGAATAAACCGGGCAGCCGGGTCCATGCCGCACCAAAACAAAACAGCCCGCACAAGACGGGCTGTTCAGGACGCATGGAGCAACGGATAAGCGGCTTTAACCGATCCAGGCGTGCTCCATCACGTCCAGGCGCAGATCCTGGCTGAATTTTTCGCCGCCGCCTTCAACGACCAGCGTCACTACGCGCACGCCCGGAGTGGCGAAGGCGATTTCGTGGGTGTAGGTGCCGGGGGCGTTGACGCTTTGCTCGTTCAGCGCCTTGCCAGTGGTATCAACCAGCTTGCATTTGGCCGCGCCCGATCCGTCGATCAGGGCTTGAATACGGAAATGCTCATTGACGCTGCGGCGGTACACTTCAGGGTCACGGTTGGCGTTGTATTGCAGGTTGTTGACTTTGACCAGCTTGACGAGCTTTTTCATATCAGCATTCCATAATCTATTAAAGTTGAGTAAAATTATCGGGTATTGGGTATTTCACTATCCGCTAATTTTATTCTTAAACGTCATACGGGTCTATAAGCAAATGGATCACACGCCTTTGATACATACTTTTGAACAAGTTGACGCACAGATCGTTGATCTGGAGCGCATCCTCAACGCGCGCGGCTCGCTGCCGCTGCAGGAAACCGTCGAGCACGCCATGCTGCTGACCAAACGCCTGATCATTGCCTACATTGCCGATGTGGGCGAGAAAACCCTGCCAGCCGAATCCGACGAGCTGCTCGACGTATTCAAGGTGCTGGTAAAAAGTGATCCATCGTGGAACACCATCCGCGACAATTGCCGCGAGCTGGTTTACTACCGCAATTGTCTGGACATGGCACGCAGCGACGCGCTACCGCAGCATCCGGAAAAAATGGCGGTGCGCACCCTGCGTCACATTTATTTATTCATGAAAACACGCTGCATGCGTGAAGAACGTCTGGAGATGGCATGAAAGGCTTTTTGAACCGCTTGCGCGGCGTTGAGCGCGATATCCTGCAACAACCCGTCGATGACGCTGCGGCTGCGCCGTATTACGAGCCGCAAAAGAACGAAGTGGAAATTTTCGAGGCGGCCTATAAAAAGCGCCTGCCGGTGATGCTCAAGGGCCCGACCGGCTGCGGCAAGACACGCTTTCTGGAATACATGGCATGGCGCTTGAAGCGCCCGCTGGTGACGGTGTCATGCCACGAAGATTTGACCAGTTCCGACTTGGTCGGGCGCTTCTTGCTCGAAGGCGAAGCGACGGTGTGGCAGGACGGCCCGCTAACCCGCGCGGTAAAAGCCGGTGCGATCTGCTATCTGGATGAAATCGTCGAGGCGCGTACCGACAGTACGGTGATCATTCACCCGCTGACCG
>DMQT01000242.1 GCA_003455595.1 Betaproteobacteria bacterium | reverse complement strand
TTTCATTCCTTCAGGCACGCCGCTATTTACGCAATTGCGGCATTTTCAGGAAAATCAGCGTCGCGTGGGGCTGGTTGTCGATGAGTATGGCGAGTTGATGGGGTTGGTCACCCTGGAAGACATACTCGAAGAAATTGTTGGAGAGTTCACCACGCATTCTCCTGCACAGCTGGCTGGTTTCATTGCCCAGCCAGACGGCAGCTGGCTGGTAGAAGGTAGCAGTCTGATTCGCAGTATTAACAGGAAACTGGATTTACATCTACCCACAGAAGGGCCCCGGACGTTAAATGGTCTGGTGTTGGAGCATTTGGAAGACATTCCTGAACCTGGCACTACCCTCAAGATTGCCAATTATGCAGTTGAAATTGTCCAAGTGCAGGAACGTGCGGTTAAAGTGGCGCGGATTTTCCCTATTTCAGTCGCAGAGTAAGGCTTTTCTGGCCGCTGAATTTATTTACAAACCAAGGTGTTCAGCGCACTATCTGACAGATAGCATCAACTCGATGCATAAATCAACCATTATTGAAAGTTATCAGGAATATGTCAGCAAACATGACGAATGCCAACTTGTCTGGCTTGGCACGTGCACTGATCAACGAAAAATGGCTGACCGAGGCTGAGGCAGTCGCGCTGGCACAACAGGCTGTCAGCATAGGCGAGGGATTCGTTACCCAACTGATCAGCGTGAAAAAATTCAAACCAGCGGTGGTGGCTGAATTTGCGGCGGCGCAATTCGGTGTCCCCTATTTTGATCTGGCTGCGCTGGATCATGACGTATTGCCCAAAGGCCTGCTAGACACCAAGCTGATTACGCGGCGCCGGGTCATGGCTTTGTATCAGCGCGGCAATCGGCTGTCGATTGCAGTTTCTGATCCGACCAACATGCAGGCGGTTGACGAGGTCAAGTTTCAGACCAATCTGGGTGTCGATATTGTCGTTGTGGAAGACGACAAGCTGGGTAAGTTGATCGAGCAGTTTAGTGAGAGCAGCGTCAGCGTGCTCGACAACCTGGGCGATGAAGACATCAATCTGGAATTCACCGACGATGACGCGCTGGCCAAAGGCGACGACGCAGCCGGTGCCGAAATCGACGATGCGCCGATTGTGCGTTACCTGCAAAAAATCCTGCTCGACGCCATCAACGCAGGCGTATCGGACATACACTTCGAACCATTCGAAAAGTTTTATCGTATTCGTTACCGTCTGGACGGGATACTGTACGAAGTCGCGCAGCCACCCATCGCTATTAAGGACAAAATATCCTCACGGATTAAAGTCATCTCGAAGCTTGACATCGCTGAAAAACGCGTGCCGCAAGACGGCCGAATGAAGCTGGTGTTGTCGAAAAATCGTGCAATTGATTTCCGTGTCAGCTCATTGCCAACGCTGTATGGTGAAAAAATTGTCATGCGTATTTTGGATCCGGCCAGCGCGCAAATGGGCATTGATGCGCTGGGGTATGATCCGGACCAGCGTGAAATTCTGTTGAATGCGGTGCAGCGTCCCTATGGCATGGTGCTGGTCACCGGCCCTACCGGTAGCGGCAAGACGGTGTCGCTATACACCTGTCTTAACATACTCAACAAACCGGGCGTGAACATCTCCACCGCAGAAGACCCGGCTGAAATTAACTTGCCCGGCATCAATCAGGTCAACGTCAACGACAAGGCCGGGCTGAATTTCTCCAATGCCTTGCGCGCCTTCTTGCGCCAAGATCCTGACATTATCATGGTGGGCGAGATCCGCGATCTGGAAACGGCAGACATTGCCATCAAGGCCGCGCAAACCGGGCATATGGTGTTGTCAACGCTGCACACCAACGACGCACCGACCACATTGACACGCCTGATGAACATGGGTGTCGCGCCGTTCAATATCGCCTCCAGTGTCATCCTGATTACCGCGCAGCGGCTGGCGCGCCGCCTGTGCAGCTGCAAGCAGGCCAAAGCGATTCCGCGCGAAGCGCTGCTGCGTGCGGGGTTCAAGGAAGCGGACCTGGATGGCAGCTGGCAGCCTTACCATCCGGTGGGCTGTGAGATATGTAAAAACACCGGTTACAAGGGGCGCGTGGGCATTTATCAGGTGATGCCGATCACCGATGAAATGACGCGGATTATCATGAAAAATGGTAATGCGATAGACATTGCCGACCAAGCGCGGCGCGAAGGGGTGCGCACCTTGCGCGAGGCGGGTTTGATAAAGGTTAGGTCCGGCCAGACTTCGCTGGAAGAAATTGAAGCGGTAACAAACGAATAAACCGGCTTACAGCTCAAGTTCAAACATGGCAAGCCGTAATAACTAATTAGAAAACCTTTGTTTCCGGTTCGCGGGGCTCGATATGGCAGTAGCAAAAAGTACGGCTTTGATTAAAAAAGAAACCCCTTTTGTCTGGGAAGGTGTCGACAAGAAAAGCCAAAAAAGAAAAGGTGAAATGCTCGCCGGCGGCGAAGCCGAGGTCCGCTCGCGCTTGCGTCACCAGGGTATAACGGTGAGCAAGGTCAAAAAGCAGAGCACTTTTGGCCGTAGCAAAAAAATCACCGAAAAAGACGTGGCGTTGTTTACTCGCCAATTGGCCACCATGATGAAATCCGGCGTGCCATTGTTGCAGGCGTTCGATATCGTGTCGCGCGGACACGCCAATCCGGCGGTGCAGAAGCTGCTGGCGGAGATCAAAAGCAGTATTGAAACGGGCAGCAGCATGAGCCAGGCATTCGGCAAGCACCCGCTGTATTTCGACCAGCTCTACATTAACCTGGTGAATGCGGGTGAACAAGCCGGCATTCTGGACAGCGTGCTGGATCGGCTGGCGACGTATAAAGAAAAAATCCTTGCCATCAAAGGCAAAATCAAATCCGCACTGTTTTATCCGGCGGCGGTGATTGTGGTCGCATTTGTCATCACGGCAGTCATCATGCTGTTCGTGATTCCGGCGTTCAAGGAGCTGTTCAGCAGTTTCGGCGCTGACCTGCCCGCACCAACGCTGATTATGATGAATATCTCGGATATCTTTGTGAAGTATTGGTGGCTGATTTTTGGCACCATCGGCGGTGGTTTCTGGTTTTTCTTCTACACCTGGAAACGTTCCAAAAAAATGCAGGCCATCATGGACAGGGCGATGCTCAAAATACCGATTTTCGGGCCATTGATTGAAAAAGCAGCCATCGCACGCTGGACCCGCACCTTGTCCACCATGTTCGCTGCTGGTGTGCCGTTGGTGGAGGCGCTCACTTCGGTCGCAGGCGCAGCAGGCAATCACGTGTTCTATGAAGCCACGATGAAAATTCGCAGCGAAGTCAGTACGGGCACCAGCCTGACCGTGGCCATGCAGAACAGTGGCATTTTCCCCAACATGGTGCAGCAGATGGTGGCAATTGGCGAAGAATCCGGCGCGCTGGACTCGATGCTGGGCAAGGTGGCCGACTTTTTCGAACGCGACGTCGATGATGCGGTCGAATCGCTGTCCAGCTTGATGGAGCCGATTATCATGGTGGTACTGGGCACGCTGATTGGCGGCATGGTGATAGCCATGTACCTGCCGATCTTCAAAATGGGCAGTGTGGTGGGTTAAGTCCTGGCGCGTTGAATTCCATGACCCTGTTCGATTTGTTTGGCGCGGATGCGCTTGTATTTGCCGTGGTATGCGGCCTGCTGGGTCTGCTGGTGGGCAGCTTCCTGAATGTGGTCATTCATCGCCTGCCTAAAATGATGGCGCGCGAGTGGACAGAACAATGCGCGGTTTTGCGCGATGAGGAAGCCCCTGCGGCCAGTTCCTACAATCTGGTCGTGCCGCGTTCCGCCTGCCCCGCCTGCGGCCATGCGATTGGTGCGCTGGAGAATATCCCCTTGTTGAGTTACGTCTGGCTGCGCGGCAAGTGCGCAGGCTGCGGCATTCATATCAGTGCCCGATATCCGCTGGTTGAACTGATCACCGGCATACTTTCCGCGTTTGCCGCCTGGCATTTCGGCTTTGGCTGGGCTGCTGCCGGGGCGTTGCTGTTTATCTGGGCACTGGTGGCGCTGAGCTTCGTCGATTTCGATACGCAACTGTTGCCCGACAGCATCACGCTGCCCTTGCTCTGGCTGGGATTGTTGTTCAACCTAACGGGCGTATACGTGCCGCTGGCCGATGCAGTCGTCGGCGCAGTACTCGGCTACCTGATTTTATGGAGCGTCTACTGGTTGTTCAAGCTGGTGACCGGCAAAGAAGGCATGGGCTATGGCGACTTCAAGTTGCTGGCTGCAATCGGTGCCTGGCTGGGCTGGAAGGTTCTGCCTGTAGTCATTCTGCTGTCTTCTGTGATCGGTGCAGTGGTCGGCATCGGCCTGATCGTACTGGCCCGACGTGGGCGCTCGGTGCCGATTCCGTTTGGCCCCTATCTTGCCGGCGCTGGCCTGGTTGCCCTGTTCTGGGGCGAACGTATTCTGCAGGCCTATCTAGGTAGCATCTAGCGTGGTGTATTGCGTCGGCATGACGGGCGGAATCGGTTGCGGCAAAACCACCGTGGCGCGATTTTTCGCTGAATTGGGCGCTGGGGTGGTTGATACCGACGATATTTCACGCGAGTTAACCGCAGCCGATGGTGCAGCCATGCCTGCGATACGCGCAACGTTTGGTGCGGATTTTGTGGATGCCAGCGGCGCGCTGGTGCGTTCCAAAATGCGTCAGCTGATCTTTACTGATCCAGCTGAGAAAGCGCAACTGGAAGCCATTTTGCATCCCCTCATCCGCACCCAGGTAGAGGCGGCATTGGCGCAAGTACGTGCGTCTTACGCATTATTAGTCGTACCCTTGCTACTGGAAACCCGTCAATACCTGCCGCTGGTACAAAGAGTGCTCGTAGTAGACTGCCCCGAAGCCGATCAAATAGCCCGCACGATGGCGCGTAGTCAGTTGAGTAAAGCGGAAGTACAGTCCATTATGTGTAACCAGTTGACGCGCAGTGAACGCGTGCGCCAAGCTGACGATCTGCTGGTGAATGACGGTGCGCTGGAAACGCTGCACAGCGCCGTACAAAAACTGCATCTTGACTATCTGGTACGTGCATCCGCCGGGCATCATTAATCGCTTGTTTTACCTGAATAAGGTTTGCCAACGCACTGTTTATCAGTCAAAATCGGTCAAATTATAAACAGCGATTGCGTTTTGGACGTGGATTCAACCCCCCCATCGCTGCGCTGTGGCACGGGGGCGTAAATTTCATGAACCGCCATTCTGCACTCTGATACGATTTGGGTACCCCAGTGATCTGTTATGAATATCCTCTAAGCGAGCGCGTGCGCACCCTGCTACGGCTGGAGGATATGTTCGACAAGGTTCGCTATTTTGCCGCACAGCAAGACAGCCAGCAGCACCATGCTGCATTATTGACGCTGTTTGAAATTCTTGAAGTTGCCAGCCGCGCTGACTTGAAATCCGACCTTTTGCAGGAGCTTGAGCGTCAACGCCAAAGCCTCGAAGCGTTGCGCCGCAATCCAGCCATTTCTGAAGATCGTCTCAATGAGGTGCTGGCTGAAATAAGCCGCTGCATGGGCGAGATACACCGCATTCCCGGTAAACTCGGCCAGCATCTGCGTGATAATGAATGGCTGATGTCAATCAAGCAGCGTACCAGCATCCCCGGTGGTGCCTGTGAATTTGACTTACCCGCCTATCACTACTGGCTGCATCAGTCAGCGTCCAGGCGACAGGCCGAGTTAGCCGAGTGGTGCAACCCCATGCTGCCGATATACGACGGCTTGAGCGTCGTCTTAAAGCTGCTGCGCGAAAGTGGCAAACCCTCACATCACATTGCTTACAGTGGTGCCTATCAGCAAATGCTGGCGGGGAAAAGCGCGCAGATGCTGCGCATTAATCTGCACCGTGAATTGCCTTGCGCACCCGAGATCAGCGCCAATAAATATGCCCTCAACATCCGTTTCATGACACTCGGCAGTGGGCGACCACGCTTGTGTGACAGCGATGTGGAGTTTGAATTGACCTTCTTTAACCTGTGAAAAAACCCGTACTTGTCAGCTGCCCGACGTGTGGTGCATGTGTTGAATGGACACCGGAAAACGCTTTTCGTCCATTTTGTTCGGATCGGTGTCGGCTAATCGATTTGGGACAATGGGCCAATGAAACTTATCGCATACCGGACTCGGGTAAACCCGAGCCGGAAGACGAATCAGAAGATTAAGCGGCAGTAAGCGTTTTGACGCCGTCCACCGTGCCCAGCAACAGCACATCGGCCGGGCGGCGTGCAAACAGGCCGTTAGTGACTACGCCAACGATCTGGTTGATCTGGCTCTCCAGTTCAACCGGATTCATGATATTCAAGCCGTAGACGTCCAGAATCACATTGCCGTTATCGGTGGTAAAGCCTTCGCGTAATTGAGGCTGTCCACCCAGTTTGACCAGCTCGCGTGCGACGTAACTGCGCGCCATCGGGATGACTTCGACCGGCAACGGAAATGCACCCAGTACATCCACCAGTTTGGACGCATCGGCCAGGCAAATGAATTTGTTGGCGCAAGCCGCGACGATTTTTTCACGCGTCAACGCACCGCCACCGCCTTTGATCATGTGCATGTGGCGCGTGATTTCGTCGGCACCGTCGACGTAGATTTCCATGCCGTCCACACTATTCAGATCGACCACTTGGATGCCGTGAGCGCGCAAGCGATTGGCGGTGGCTTCCGAACTGGCGACGGCAGCGTCGATACGACCTTTGATTTTGGCGAGTTCGTCGATGAAAAAGTTGGCGGTCGAGCCGGTGCCGACGCCGATAATGCCTTGCGGTACGTATTCGATTGCGGCGCGTGCGACCGCCTGTTTTAGTTCATCCTGCGACATTGTCATTGTATTTCTCTCGATTGCGGCAAAACCATCAGGATAGCCAGAAACGGCATTTTTCACAAACGCTGCAAAGCCTGCTAATCTTGGGCGCTGTTCATCATTTGTGCCTGCATCATGTCCACCGAACACGCGCCTGACGACTACCTGGTTCGCATCCTGACTTCCCGTGTTTACGATGTCGCCATTGAATCCCCGCTGGAGCTGGCACCCAATCTTTCTGCGCGTATCGGCAGCCGTGTGCTGCTCAAGCGCGAAGACCTGCAGCCGGTGTTTTCGTTTAAATTGCGCGGGGCATACAACAAGATGGCCGGGCTGTCGCAGGCGTCGCTGGCCGCGGGTGTGATTGCCGCATCGGCTGGCAATCACGCGCAGGGCGTCGCTTTGGCGGCGCAAAAACTCGGCTGCGTGGCCACCATTGTGATGCCGCTGCCCACGCCGCAGATCAAGGTCAATGCGGTCAAGGCGCGCGGTGCCGAAGTGGTGCTGTTCGGCGATTCCTACGATGAGGCCTACGCGCATGCCACCACGTTGGCCGCTGCCAGTGGCGCAACGTTTGTGCATCCATATGACGACCCCGACGTGATTGCCGGACAAGGTACTGTTGCGATGGAAATCCTGCGCCAGCATAACGGCGCGCTCGACGCTATCTTCGTGCCGGTGGGCGGCGGCGGTCTGATTGGGGGTGTGGCGGCGTATGTCAAAAGCGTCAAACCGGGGATCAAGGTGATCGGTGTCGAGCCGGAAGACGCGGATGCCATGGCGCGCTCTTTAAGTGCCAAAGAACGCGTGTTGCTAGCGCAAGTGGGGCTGTTTGCCGACGGTGTGGCGGTGAAGCAGGTCGGCGTGGAAAACTTTCGCCTCGCCAGCCTGTATGTGGATGAAATCATCTGTGTCGACAACGATGCCATTTGTGCCGCCATCAAGGATGTGTTCGAGGATACGCGCTCGATCCTGGAACCGTCCGGTGCGCTGAGCGTGGCGGGTGCCAAGGTCTGGTGTGCACGCCCGGGCATGCGCGATAAAACCGTGGTGGCGATTGCCAGCGGTGCCAACATGAATTTCGACCGACTGCGTTACATTGCCGAACGCGCCGAACTGGGCGAACACCGCGAGGCCGTGCTGGCAGTTACCATTCCCGAGACGCCTGGCAGTTTCAAGGCGTTTTGCACCTTGCTGGGCACGCGCAATATTACCGAATTCAACTATCGCTATTCGGATACCGTGGCGGCGCACGTGTTCGCCGGGGTGCAAGTCGCCAACCGCGACGAGGCCACCGAACTGGTTGCCATGCTGCGCGCGCATGGTCTGACCGCGGAAGACTTCACCGATAACGAAATGGCCAAGTTGCACGTGCGCCATCTGGTCGGCGGTCATGCGCCGCAGGTCGAGCACGAACAGGTGTTCCGCTTTGAATTCCCCGAGCGGCCCGGTGCGCTGATGCGGTTTCTCAACAGTATCAGCCAGAACTGGAACATCAGCCTGTTTCATTACCGCAACCACGGTGCCGATTACGGACGCGTGCTGGTGGGCATCCAGGTGCCACCCGCTGAGCAGCCCGATTTCCTTGCCTCGCTCGATCGGCTTGGTTACCGCTATTGGGATGAAAGCCAGAATCCAGCGTATAAGCTGTTTTTAAGCTGATGCGGATGAGTTGGGTAAAGCGGTTATGGGGGCGCACTGGTTTCAATTGGCTGCGTGCAGCCGGGGTTGTTATCGTGCTGGCAGTGGGCATGTCGGGGACGGCATACGCCGATGAAGACAGCGATTTTCTGGCTGCGCGCGAGGCATTCCGTAGCGGCAACAGCGCGCAGCTGGCACTGTATGCCGAGCGCCTTAAAACTTCGGTGTTGCTGCCGTATGTTCAATACTGGGCATTGTCGGCGCGGCTGAAGGACGCCAGCGCAGACGAGATTCGCGACTTCATCGCGCGCAATACCGATAGCGTGCTGTCAGATCGCCTGCGTGGCGACTGGCTGCGGCTGCTGGGACAGAACCAGGACTGGCAAACCTACCGCAACGAATACCCGTTGCTGGTCAAAACCGATAGCAGCCTGCAATGTTATGCGGTGCGCGCACGGCTGGTGCAAGGTGAAACCCTGGCGCTGAAAGACGGCGTCGCCTTGTGGTTTTCCGGCAATGATCTTCCTGCAGCCTGCTCACCGCTGTTTTCTCAGTTGATTGCAGACAAACTCATTAGCGATGACGATATCTGGCAACGTTTTCGGCGTGCGCTGGAAGAAGCCAACCCTGGCCTGGCCAAGGCACTCATTACCTATCTGCCAGCGGCGCAGCGCCTTGATGCACGGTTGCTTGACCGTGCCACCAACGCACCGGAAAATCTGCTGGACAATCGCGCACTGGCGCTGGATCAACGCGGAGACCGTGAGCTTGCGCTGTATGCCATTGGCCGCATGGCGCGCAAGGATGCGGACACTGCAGCCAGCAAATGGGAAGGGATCAGCCACCGCTTTACCCCCGCCGAGCGCCATTACTTGTGGGGGCAGCTGGGGCTGTTCGCCGCGCGTCAACACCTGCCGGTGGCGCTGGACTGGTTTGAGCGCGCCACCAGCGAAGGCATGAATGATGATCTGCTGGGCTGGAAAGTGCGCACCGCCTTGCGGCAGGGCAACTGGCCGGCAGCGCAGTCCGGTATCGACGCGATGAGCCCGGCAGCGCGCAATGAACCTGCCTGGCGCTACTGGCTGGCGCGCGCCTATAAACAGCAAGGCAAACTGGTGCAAGCCAATGCGTTGCTGGCGCCATTATCTCTGGAACACGATTTTTACGGGCTGCTGGCCGAGGAAGAACTCGGCCCTGCGATGGGCGCGCCCGCCATTAACGTCAAAGTCTCCAGCGATGAAGTGGCGAGTATGGGACGGGTTGCCGATATTCAGCGCGCCTTGCTGCTGTACAGGCTGGATTTACGCTTCGACGCCAACAACGAGTGGAATTGGGCCACGCGCAATTATGACGACCGCCGCCTGCTGGCAGCGGCTGAGCTGGCGCGCCAGAAAAACTGGTACGACCGCGCCATCAACACCGCTAACCGCACGCGTCAGCTGCACGATTTCGATCTGCGCTTTCTGGCGCCATATCGTGACACGGCAAAAATTTACGCCAAACAATACGGGTTGGATGAAGCCTGGGTATACGGCCTGATGCGGCAGGAAAGCCGCTTTGTATCGCAGGCCAAGTCCGGCGTCGGTGCCTCCGGTCTGATGCAGATCATGCCCGCGACGGCGCGTTGGATCGCCGCCAAGCTGCATTTGAAAAATTTCCAGGCGGCGAGTATTCACGAACTCGACACCAACATGCAGTTCGGCATGTATTACCTGAAAACCATCCAGCAAGGGCTGGATGGCTCCGCTGTCTTGGCCACCGCTGCGTATAACGCCGGCCCTGGCCGCGCCCGGCGTTGGCGCGGCGATAGCGCCATGGAAGGTGCGATTTACGCCGAAAGCATCCCGTTCAGCGAAACCCGCGACTACGTGAAAAAAGTCATGTACAACGCAGTCTATTACGCGCGCAGTTTCGGTCAATCGAACACGTCGCTGAAAGCGCGGCTCGGCACCATCGGCGCTACGGCCGGCACGCCAGGCTGCGGTGGCGAGGATGAAAACGCGCCCGCATGCGATCAATAAGGCGGGTACAGCGGCGCGCTGGGATTTTTAGGTTAAAATCCACGGCTTTGTAAAATAACTCAAGCGGAATCGGCATGAAATTCAAAAATATCTGTGTCCTCGGCGGCAGTGGTTTTGTCGGTGCCAATATCGTGCGCATGCTGGCCGCCCAAGGGCGCAATGTGCGCGTGCTGACACGTAACCGCGAGCGTGCCAAGGAATTGATCGTGCTGCCTACGGTTGAGGTGGTCGATGCTGACATTCACGACCCGGTGCAGCTCAAACAGCATTTCAAAGGCATGGATGCGGTCGTCAATCTGGTCGGCATCCTGCATGAAAAGACGCCAGGCCGGATCGACAAGCCGATGGCGCGGCGCGGCGACTTTCAGCGCGTGCACATCGAACTGCCGCGCAAAGTCATCAACGCCTGTGTCGAAAACGGCATTCAGCGCGTGCTGCACATGAGCGCACTCGGTGCGTCAGGCACCTCCGACAGCGCCTATCAGCGCTCCAAGGGCATCGGCGAAGCGTTGGTGCGCGAAGCCGGCTTGCCGCATTCCGATCACGAAAACTGGTATCTGAACGGTCCAAAATTCATCCACGGCGCCAGCCTGTACACCACCATTTTCCGTCCGTCGGTGATTTTCGGGCGTGGCGACAGCTTCCTCACATTGTTTGCCGGGCTGTGCAAAACCTTCCCGATTCTGCCGCTGGCCAATGCCCAGGCGCGGTTTCAGCCGGTATGGGTTGAAGACGTGGCGCGCGCTTTCGTCAGTGCGCTGGATAATGTCGCCAGCTTTGGCCAAACCTATGATCTGTGCGGCCCCAAGGTTTACACGCTGGCGGAGCTGGTTGAATTCACCTGCCAGACCATCGGCAGCACCCCGCGCATCCTCCCCTTGTGCAACAAACTGTCATATCTGCAAGCTTGGGCGATGGAGTTCAAGCCGGGCAAAAAGCTGATGACGCGCGACAACTATTACGCCATGCAAGTGGATAACGTCTGTAGCGGGGCACCGATGCCAGGCTACCAGCCCGCCGGGCTCGAAGCCATCGTGCCGGAATACCTCAACGAATCGAACCCGCGTGGCCGCTATGAAGGTTTTCGTCACCGCGCCGGGCGTTAAATGCCATGAAAATCTACACGGTAGGCGGGGCAGTGCGCGACGCGCTGCTCGGCTTGCCGGTCAAAGACCGCGATCACGTTGTGGTCGGTGCCACGCCGGAGCAGATGGTCGCGCTGGGTTACCAGCCGGTCGGCAAGGATTTTCCGGTATTTCTGCATCCTGAAACCCACGCCGAATACGCGCTGGCGCGTACCGAGCGCAAAACCGCGCGCGGTTACAAGGGCTTTAGTGTCTACGCCGCGCCTGAAGTCACGCTGGACCAAGACCTGGCGCGCCGTGATCTGACTATCAACGCCATCGCCCAAACCGAAACCGGCGAGCTGATTGATCCCTACGGCGGCGTCGCCGATCTGGAGACGCGCGTGATGCGCCACGTCAGCGAAGCGTTTGTTGAAGACCCGGTGCGCATCCTGCGCGTGGCGCGTTTCATGGCGCGATTTGGCGATTTCAGCATCGCACCGGAAACCCTGCAGTTGATGCGCGACATGGTGGCAAATGGTGAAATCGACCATCTGGTGCCCGAACGCGTCTGGCAAGAACTCGCGCGCGGCCTGATGGAAGTGCAACCGTCGCGCATGTTCGAAACCCTGCGTGCGTGCGGCGCACTGGCGCGTATCCTGCCCGAAGTCGACCGCCTGTTTGGCGTGCCGCAACCACCGCAACACCATCCTGAAATCGACACCGGCATCCACATCATGCTGGTTGTGGATTATGCCGCCGCGCAAAATTACAGTCTGCCGGTGCGTTTCGCCGGGCTCACCCACGACCTCGGCAAAGGTACCACCCCAGCCGGAAGAATGGCCGCGCCACCACGGTCACGAAGCGCGCAGTGTCGGCCTGGTCAAAGCGCTATGCAGCCGCCTGCGCGTACCCAATGACTGCAGCCGAACTCGCCCGCATCACCGCGCGCTACCACGGCGACGTCCACCGCGCCCTGCAACTGCGCCCCGA
>DMQT01000245.1:10120-10888 GCA_003455595.1 Betaproteobacteria bacterium | reverse complement strand
ACGCCCGGCGCCGTCTACCAGCTCCGGCAGCGCGTTGGAAATGCCGCCTGCGCCGACGTCGTGGATCGACAAAATCGGATTGGCTACGCCCAGTTGCCAGCAGCGGTCGATGACTTCCTGCGCACGCCGCTGCATTTCCGGATTGCCACGCTGCACCGAATCGAAATCGAGATTTTCGGCGTTGGAGCCGGTATCCATGCTCGACGCCGCGCCACCGCCCAGGCCGATCAGCATGCCCGGCCCGCCTAATTGAATCAGCAGCGTACCGGCAGCAAACTGTTGCTTGAAGCAATGCGTCGCGTCGATGTTGCCGACCCCGCCCGCCAGCATGATGGGTTTGTGGTAGCCACGCATCTCGCCTGCGGCGAGTTCTTCAAAAGTACGGAAATAACCGGTTAAATTAGGCCGACCGAATTCGTTGTTAAACGCCGCCGCACCGAGTGGGCCATCGATCATGATTTGCAAGGCCGAAGCGACGCGCTCGGGTTTGCCATAGCCGCCGACTTGGTCTTGATACGCTTCCCACGGCTGCATTGCCTGCGGAATGTGCAGGTTCGATACCGAAAAGCCGCTCAACCCGGCCTTGGGCTTGGAGCCGACACCGGTTGCACCCTCGTCGCGGATCTCGCCGCCGGAACCCGTTGCCGCGCCCGGAAACGGCGAAATCGCAGTCGGATGGTTGTGTGTTTCCACCTTCATCAGGATATGCGTGAGCGCCGTGTGGTGCGCGTATTGGCCGTCCGGCGTCGGGAAGAAACGGGCCACTTC
>DMQT01000245.1:7632-9983 GCA_003455595.1 Betaproteobacteria bacterium | reverse complement strand
GGGTGCTGCGCATGGGTTTCGCGGATCATGCCGAACAGGGTATTGGGCTGCGCTTCGCCGTCAATCACCCAGGCTGCATTGAAAATCTTGTGGCGGCAGTGCTCGGAATTGGCCTGTGCGAACATGGTCAACTCGACGTCGGTCGGATTGCGCCCGATGCGCGTGAAATTGTCCACCAGATAGTCGATTTCATCGCCCGACAGTGCCAGACCCATATCATTGTTGGCGTTCACCAATGCATCACGGCCTGACTCCAGTATCGTCACCGTAGCGAGCGGCTTGAGCGGCAGGTGACGAAACAGTGCATGCACCTGATCCAACTGGCTGAACACCACATCGGTCATACGGTCATGGACGTGCGGGGCAATCGTTGCAATATCTGCCTGGCTCAGCGGCTGGGCATCGCGGCGGCTGAAAAAGAACGCCGTGCCGCGTTCAATGCGGTTCACGCTGTCCAAGCCGCAATGGTGGGCAATGTCGGTGGCTTTGGACGACCACGGCGAAATCGTACCGGGGCGCGGTGTTACCAGCAGCAACGTGCCGCCGGTGGGTTCCGGCAGCGAACTGCCGTACGTCAGTATGGATGTGAGCGTGGCCTGCTGCGCCGCATCGAGTGGCGCGGCGACTTCGGCAAAATGCCAGAATACCGCTTGTTCGCAATGGTAATCTGGCAAAGCCAGTGCGAGTTTGTCGAGACGGAATTGGGAGAGCGCAGCGCCACCGCGCAGCTTGAGCAAGTCGGACATGGTGCGAATACGGGCATCGAGGAAAAGCGAATTTTACCCGAAAACGCCGCCGCCCTCACCGCTATCCGGCGCGGATTCAGACCGTGTTCAGACCGTGCCCGGCTGTTTATGCCACATTTGCAGACAATCCAGCCCGCAGAAATGCTGGATATAATCCGAACTTTCTTCATTCAACGCTGCACTCAGCGGCATTTCGCTAGTACATACCGCGCAGGTGGTGATTTCGCACACCGCACCCTCCACGCAAGGCAGAATTTCTGCGCCATTCGGATTCAGATTTTTGAACGTATCCATGATATTTACCCCATTGAACAGAGTGTAATACTATGTTTGAAGCATAGACCAGATTAGCCGGAGTTGCCGATGAATACTGACTTACAAGCGAATGGTTCACCACTGGATGCGAGCGTGCTGCTGACTCTGCCCCGACGGCGGCGCGACAGCAATAAAGGCGACTTTGGCAACGTCGGCGTGCTCGGTGCCGCAGCGGGCATGACCGGCGCGCTGCTGCTGGCGGCGCGCGCCACACTCCATCTGGGCGCGGGCAAGGTCTACGCCGCCAGCCTCACGCCCGCGCTGGTGGTCGATTTCATGCAGCCGGAACTGATGCTGAAGTCGCTGGATGATTTTTTCGACAGCCCGCTCAACGTGCTGGTCGTCGGCCCCGGCCTGGGTCAATCGGACGCCGCCCGCGCCGTGCTGGTACAGGCACTGCAACACCGGGCCACGCTGGTGCTGGATGCCGACGCGCTCAACCTGCTGGCTGCCTCAGCCGAACTGAAAATGGCACTGCTGCAGCGCAGCGCCCCCATCCTGCTCACCCCGCATCCGGGCGAAGCCTCGCGCCTGCTGGCGTGTGACGTACCTACCGTGCAACATGATCGTCCCCAGGCCGCACTACAACTGGCGCAGCAGTATCGTGCCTGGGTCGTACTCAAAGGCGCGGGCAGTATCTGCGCGGCCCCGGATGGAAGCTGGCGGCTGAATCCAACCGGCAATCCCGGCATGAGCAGCGCGGGCATGGGCGATGTGCTGTCTGGCATGCTGGCCGCGCTGCTGGCGCAGCGCATGACACCGTTCGAGGCACTGCAACTGGGGGTGTATCTGCACGGCGCAGCCGCCGATACACTGGTGGCACGCGGTGTAGGTCCGGTTGGGCTGACGGCGAGTGAGGTGTTGCTGGAGGCGCGGGCGTTACTGAATCGGGCGCGGGATGCTGACTGTTGCTCAGACTAAATTGCGCGAATGGCTCCAAGGACTAATTTCCGCATTTTTAAACTGGTTGGGGCGTCACGCCGCCTATCATAATGGGTGTTTTGATACTGGCGCAGCAATTAAATCAGCTTCTTTACTGGCTTTCCATGCAGCGATCCAGGGCATCACGTCGTCTGCCGGCATCGGTTTGGCAAACCAGTATCCCTGGGCTTCGTTGCATTGACACGCCTTCAAAATCGCCAATTCTGCGTCGCTTTCAGCCCCTTCCGCAACCACTTCCATCGACAGGTTGTGCGCCAGCGATGTGATCGCGCGCACGATCGACTCGTTGGCCGGGATGTGGTCAATGCCTTGAACAAAGGACTGGTCGATCTTGAGTCGATCAATAGG
>DMQT01000245.1:0-7576 GCA_003455595.1 Betaproteobacteria bacterium | reverse complement strand
AGAAAAATGCCCATACGCTTCAATTCATTCAGAATGGCTAGCACAGCGCCGACGTTGTGCATCACGATGCTTTCCGTCAGTTCGAGTTCGATATGGCTGGGTGCAATACCGGTTTCGTTCAGAATCGTCCGCACTTGCTCGACAAAATCGGCCTGGCGGAACTCGAGCGCGGAAATGTTGATGGCAATCCGCAGCGCGGCTTGGCGGGCGTCGATCCACCGTCGGCATTGCTGGCAGGCTTCGCGCAGTACCCAACGCCCGATCTCCACGATCAAGCCATTCTCTTCGGCCGTCGGAATAAAATGCAAAGGAGACAGGAGGCCGTGCTTGGGATGACGCCAACGGATCAGCGTTTCCACACCGACCACCTGGTCTGTAGCCAGGCATATCTGCGGTTGATAATGCAACACAAATTCGTTGTTTCGCAGGGCCGCCCGCAGATCGCTCTCCAACGACATCCGATCGGCACTATAAATAGAAAGGCCGGGAACATATTCCTGGAAACCATTCCGACCCTTGGTTTTCGCTTCGTACATGGCGGTATCCGCCTTGGCGAAGAGACCGTCTATTTCAGCATCGTCAGACGGAAATATCGAGGTGCCGACACTGACGGTGACGTATAACTCTTTGCCCAATAGCTGGAATGGCTCTTTCATGGAATCTACAACACGCTTCGACAGCAGGTTGATTGAGTCGGCATCCTGAGGCATGTCCATCAGTATCGCAAACTCATCGCCGCCCAGACGACCCACCGTATCGCAATCCCGGGCACACGATTGCAGGCGCGCCGCCAGAGCGACGAGTAGCAGATCGCCGAAACGGTGCCCCATCGAATCATTGATCTGCTTGAAGCGATCCACGTCGATGAACAGCAGCCCGACCAACGTAGCTTTGCGCGATGCTTCCCGGCACGCCTGCGTGAGACGATCATTAAACAGCATCCGGTTCGGAATTTTTGTCAACTGATCATAGTGCGCCAGATAATACAGCTCGTCCTGTTTGCGATGGGTGATGTCCTGGAGCAGGTCATGCCCATTGGCGATGCCGGCGTATTGGTCATTCTGGGTCACGATGAATCCGCTCACCATGTGTTGCATACCGGCATCGATGATAATCTGGGCGACGTCATCGATGCTGCTTGCTTCGTCGACCATGATTGGGGTTTTGCACTGGTACGTCATCTGCTTTGTGTTCAGAAAATGGACAATCGTTTTATTGCCATACACATCCCGCACGTAGGGGCGACTGAAAAACTCCAAAAAAATGTGCCGATCGAGCAGGGTGACCGCCCCGTTGGCGGAATCCACCACGGGCAGGGCGTAAAGGCTTTCTTCGTCCAGAAAGCGATTCACGATGTCCATGCAGGTTGTGGTTGTCGCGGCTGGCGACACATATTTTAGAAGGCGACGGACAGACGGACTGTCCGGCAATTCAGGGGCAGCAATGTCAGGGCATTCCTCCGTTCTCATTCTGTTCCGCAGCTTTGGCGGTGCTGCCGAAATCACGGCTGCCAAGCCTTTTTGATCCGGCGTTGGGTCGCATTTTCTGGAGGTGATGTCATCGAACATGTACTTCTTCCTTCAACCCAATTGGGGGTGGTGAACTGCCTTATTTGGCTCAAACTATATTTGGTTGGCGACAAAAGCCAGGTTGATAGCCCGTGGCTGTCACGCTTTTGCATATTCTTGTGCAACAGACGCAATATGCTACTGTTGTGTTGCAACCGTATTACGCGGCGGCAATACGCGCGAAAAACCAATCAGCTTCAGGTCAACCCATGACCAGATTTGGTGTTTCTCGGTCTGGGTGAATTTGATACGCATGCCGTGGCGTAAGGCATTCTGACCCGCTTGCTGGAAAAATTTTCGGCTTGGCTTAATCGACTCGAGAAACATCAGCTCGCAGGCCGCATTCTATCCACTATCAGCGAGACGCTTAACAACAAGGCAAAGCGGCTAACGCAATCTTTTCAGGAACGTTGTAAAGACAATAGTTGTTTCGCCCTTCCATTTTGACCTGATACATAGCCGTGTCCGCCTGGATGATCAGAGTGTCGGCGTCCTCACCATGAAGCGGATATAGACTGATACCGATACTGCAGGTGATTTGGTGAGGCTTTCCTGCCAGTTCAAAATCACCAGAAATTGTACTCAGAATCTTTTTGGCTACAGTTTCGCAATCTTCAATGTTGGTGACGTCTAAAATAATCAGTACGAATTCATCGCCCCCCAAGCGGGCCACGGTGTCACCTTCGCGAATGCATCCGTTCAGGCATTTAGCAACATGATCAAGTAAACGATCGCCAACATGATGTCCAAGTTTGTCGTTGATTTGTTTGAAGTTGTCCAAGTCGAGGAACATCACTGCAAACATCTGTTCATGACGATGTGCTTGCGCAATACTTTGCGATAACCTGTCCATGAACAATAAGCGGTTTGGCAACTGGGTCAACGTGTCGTGATGTGCCTGGTGGCTTAGCTGCTGCTCCCTCATTCTGTGCTCCGTAATGTCGGATATCTGCAGAATGAACAGTTTGTTGTCGTCCTGTGTTATCGGGCTGAGGTCAATGTTCATCGGAAAGCTGGATCCATCAGCCCGCTGGCCAAGCGTCCAGTCACACGTGTGGCTCATTAATAGCTTGATGTTTTTCCCGGCCAGACTGCTGGCGAGATAGCCAAACATTCGTTCAACCGCCGGGTTGCAAGACGAAATGGTTCCTTTGGCATCGACGGTGACAATGCCGCTGTCCAGGCTCTCCAATACGGTTCTCAGCAATGCCTCGTTGTTTCGTAGATTTTTGAATATGTCCGAAAACAGAACAGCCACATACCCTAATGAAAGTGCATAGGCAGCCAGTCTCAACAAGTGCCACATCCACCAGGTGGCATCCCACAGATTTGAAAATGGAAAAGCAAGACCGGCAATCCCGAACATGAGGCTCATTAACGTAAAAAGCAGCGTCTCGGGAGACGGTTTGGCACGATGAATTGAATAAAATCGTTGTGCCGCTGCGAGAAACATGAGGCCGCCAAGAATATTGACGATCAAGGTCCCGGACGCAAATTGATTGTCCAATAACGCTTGTGGCAAGAGGGTGGTGAAACGGCTAATCAGCAGCCCCAGAATGGCCGCAGCAACACCGGCCAATATCGGGAGCGCAAATCGCGTTCTACCGCCAAATCGCAAACCTTCAAGATAAACCCCCATGAACAGCAATCCCCCGAATGCCGTAGCCAGCCCGTGCAACCAGACGAAAGCGTCGCCGGGCGCTATGGCAGCATGAAGCAGGTCCAGCAAGCCCATTGCAGACAGGCCCATAGCCGTGCTGATACGGTAAGAAGGGGAGTCGTTGGTATGCAGGAATGACAGGAGCGCAGCGAGTGCCAGCGCTGCAAAGGCGCCTGCTGTTTCGATGGCGGAATGGAGGGGGATGCTGACCCAGGTCGATTTGCTCAGAGAATTAATAACCAGCGTCACTGTGAGGAATACACACAGCAATGCTGTAAACGTCCAGCGAAACTCTTCGGAGTGCCTGCGTTTCATCATTCCTCGCTGTTCATGTCCCCAGCCAATCCAGATCGCAACAAAAAACCCTCGTCTCATCATTAACCTGAATCGCAATCGATAGCGTGATGCACATGTTCGCTTCCGCTACCGAAAGGTAGGGGCGAGTGGTTTGCACTTCTCCGGGGTTGCTGACCGCACGCCGAAAATAGTGGCGTCTGGACCAGTTGGCGCCTTCCGCATTGGATACGGGCAGGAAGCGTGGATCTCTTTCGCTTGCGCGAGAATAAGAAACAAGATTCTTGCCTAACTGCAGGCCTTCCTGGTTCAGCATGAAGCAGCGTTCTGCTCTCTCCTGGCTGAGAAATCCTGCGCAGGCTTGTTCAAGTGAGGCGCCTGCCTGAATGATGTTTGCAGATTGTTTGAAGGCTTTTACGTAGTGAACAAGTTCACGCTGCTGATGCGCCTCCAGATCGTCAGAATAGGTTTTGAATTTTCCGCAAAGTTCGGTAATACGGACATCTGCGGTTTCAATGGGAAAAAGTTTCTCGGATGGCTTGCCGAAATAAAAACCCTGAACAAAATCAATCCCGGAGTCCATGGCGATGAGTGCTTCATTTTCTGTTTCGACCCCCTCAATGAGGGCCAGACTGCCTGACTCATGAATTAAATTCACCAGATTGGGCAGGACGCGTGCGACAGTACGATTTTGGGCTGCCTGGGTAATGACGGAACGGTCCAGCTTTACAATGTCGGGGGTTATGCGCCAGATTCGCTCGAAGTTGGAATGTCCTGCGCCAAAATCATCAATGGCGACCAGACAACCCAACTCCTTGTAGTAGCCTACCGCGTCCGCCAATAAAGCCTCATCGTGGATCTCGTCTTCGAGAATTTCCACAACGACGCGATGAGGCGGTATGCCATATCGCTGAAGCAGGTCAGAGAAATACGCCCCATAATGCTTGCCGTTGACAATGACTTGCGGACTGACGTTGATGAAAATCCAGCTTGTCTCGTCTGCCTCGCTCAGAAAGTTGCGAATGTGCAGGTTTCTGCACAAACGATCCAGCAAGATGACATCAGATTCAGTATGGGCAGAGCGAAATACTTCCAAAGGGGAGACGGCGGTGCCGTTTGGTTCGAATGCCCGAAGCAGCCCCTCGTATCCGACGGGTCTGCGATGGGTAATGCTGAATATGGGTTGAAAAGCGCTGGTTAACTTGAGACCTCCGAATTCCCCATTCACTCTGCCGCCATTTTGAGTTACCGATGACTCGATAATATCAAGTGGGAGTTGGGGGTATTTTGTATTTGATAGAAAACGAATACTCATTGCTGTGTGCTCATCGAGTTTGGAATATTCGTTATTTGGCTGAAAGTGTAAGCTCATCGTTGTGTGCCAATGCGGCGCTGGGCACGCTCAACCCGGTTAGGCGATGAAGGATTCGTTCTGCGGATAGAATCGAAAGTATGCGGTTGTCCGCATCATTCCTGTGTGGTTTGACCAGGCTTTCGGTTAACGAATAGCCTTGTCCCATGATGTCCGCCAACGGTTCGATACGTGCCGAAACAATTTCAGGAATTTCACCCAGCTCATCAACCAGCATCCCGTAACGGGTCTGATGTCCAGGTACCTGGATGACTACAATTTATTTGGATTTGCTGGTTTGCGAGCTTTCCGGCAGAAAACTCGAAAGATCGAATACCATGATCGCCTGGTCGTTATGCATGACCCAGCCGCGAACCCAGGCAGGCATGCCGGGGATGCGGATGACCGCCTGGCCTTCGATCGCTTCGATAACGCAATTCGAGTGCACCCCATACCAGTCGCTGCCGATGTAGAAGGTGGCAATTTCTACAGCCTCCTCCGCACCGGCTTGATGCACAGCATAATTATCTGGTCTGATGCAGCGCTGGGATTCACGATCTTCCGGCTTGATCACACGTTTCGACAGGGGTACCAGCACCAACGCGACCTCATTGTTGCGGTAGGCGTCGCTGTCACTCTTGTACTCACGGTAGCCGGCGGACATACGTGACCCAACGGCGTAATAACGGTCACGGAACACTACGATGTTAGTACATCCCTCACCATGTGCGAGATCGAAAAATTCACGGCTGATTTCCAACTTCATCCCGGATTCCAGCAGCGCATCCGTGCTCGCAATAATGCGGCCATCCTGTTCCGCAAATACGGCAAACGCACCTTCCACAATGGAACCATCCTCTTTGCGCGGTAGCGCATCCTGCAGCATCGCCGCGAACTGTGGGGTGGAATCAAAGACAATCGCAATGCCCCCTACCGGGGTATTTCCATTGCCCGGTTCACGGATTGCTGCCGAATATACGTAAGTAGGATGGTTGGCATATAGGTGGCTGGGCGTGAATGGGGAAACGCAATAGCTTTGCGTATCAGGCAGGCCGAGTGTCTGGCGAACCCAGTCGGCCTGCAGGGTTTGTCCGATCAGGTCTGCATAGCCGGGATGGGATACCGCCACGATACGCGCTGAGGCATCGAAAATCAGCAGATTGGAATACACGGTATACAACCCGTTGATGGTGCGCAGAATCTCGGTCAAGCGCCCCTGCTGCAAACCATCTTCGCTTATATGGCCGTGCAGAATGTCGCGAAAAGCGCTGGTCAAAGCCCACCAACGGCAGTCGTTCGCGCGCTCGTACAGATTACGATCCATGATATCCATCGCCAGCGCAGCCTGAGATGAGCAGTCGTAAAGCACTGAGGACACCACCGTTTCATACAGGCTGGTAGTGGATTCGCTAAAAACGTTCAGTGTGTGCACGCCGGTACTGCCGATTTCCCTGAGGAGTACTTTGGCGAAGGAGGTATTCAACGCATAGCTGTCGCGCGTGAGCCAGATATTGCCATTCCAGACCGCACGATCCAGTTCGCGCTTGATGTTGGTTGCGTGCACGGGCGTGTCGCGCAACTCGGATGAAAAAAGTGTGGTGGTCTCAAGCACCCCATCCAGAATGGACGCTGGCACCTGCTCCAGCTCATGCGCCACTGCCATTTCGAAAGCGTGATTGAGGGGCGAGAGAGCCTGCCCCAGCCAGCCTGGACCGGCATAGCCCTGATAGCCTTGGGTTGCGCGCGTCGCCGCAAGATACTCGCGTCCGGCGAAGCGCATGATGCGGCATTCCTCATCCACACCCGGCTCCATTCTGGCACCTGGCGGAAACTGGTAGATGTCGCTACTGGCAATAATCCTCCCATCGGGAGTCAGGATCGTGACCACAGCCCAGTCATCTTCTGTCACCAACCCACGGAAGATGCGCTGGCATTCATCCTGGAAACGGAAGCATAGACACAGAACCCCTACTGGATGACTGCCATCTTCAGACATCACCCGGCAGGAATAGATCAGCGGAGACGCTTCGTTGGGCAGCAGGTCGGTTGCACGAAAGGTCTCGACATAGGGCTGATCAGTATTCAGTGACTCTCCGATCAATGGATCGCCGCACGCGGAGACTGGATTATTCCTATCCAGTTGCGCCAGCACCCGGCCATCGGGAGCGAGCAGAATGATGTTGTGATAGACCGAATACTTTTGTACGTATTCGCTGAAACGAGCGTGCAATGCTGCCACTTGGTCCCTGTCCCCGGCAACGGCTGGATCGTGCTCTACCGCCTCGGCAAAGGAACGAATATCAGTATCGGTTGCCAGAAATCCAATATCCGCCGTTCGCTCGAACAGGTTGCGGATGAGGATATCGATTGCCACCCTGGCGTTGGATCCCAAACTCAGCACCGCCTTCTTGCGCAACTCCTGTGTGAGCTGGTTGAGCAATACACCGGCCAGTTCATTAAAATCGGTGCGCATGCCGGAGATGTCCGTGCCTGCACACAACAATTGCCCGAGTAGCGCCAGGTTGTCATAGGCGGACTTGATTTCATGAAGTTTCCGCTGGTTCTCATGCAAACCGCGCATAAATTGGGCGAGATAGGCCAGGTCCATAGCCAGCCTTACCGGTGTGCGTTTGTTCATGGTTATATAATCGGCAAATTGATTGTTTGTTACGCAAAGCAAATAATATGCCCAATAAAATTAAT
>DMQT01000116.1 GCA_003455595.1 Betaproteobacteria bacterium | reverse complement strand
GATGGCGGTAATCCAGTTGGGCAGGATCAGTCCTTCGTAGAGTTCAGGCTGGGCAGCGTATTGGTCGAGGTTGATGACCCATTCCCGTTCAGTCAAAAACCGAGCGAGTTCGCTGTCGGTGGCTTCAATGCCATCGGCTTGTGCCATGTTCCAGTGCACGATGCGGCTGAAATGGTGCGGGTCACGTGCCAGCCACAGCGCGCCGGACTGGCTTTCCACCAGCCCGGCGACTGCCTGAATGGCGCGCGTGCAGAGCTGTTCGCCAGGGTTGCCCTGAGACAGGATGCGGGTGAAGTTAAGCCATTCGTCACGGTAATCATAGCTGTAGCTGAAAAAGTGTTTGCTGAAAAATACCCGCACACGTGCACGCAGCGTGCCGGAAAACAGAATCGACAGCAGCATGACAAATGCGCCAAACAGGAATGCCGCTTGTAAAATGCTGCTCCACTCGCCACCGAACATGCGGATGTAATACCCGGCAGCTGCCATGATGAGCAGGTAAATGCCAGCGCCGAGCAGCGCTGCGCTGTGAAAAAACAGACGGCGCGACAAGGTGACGCGCAAATCCCAGTTTGGATTGCGTTTGGCTGAAATGGCGATCAGCGGCACGGTCAGGGCATCAACTATGCCGCGCCCGGCCCATATTTCGGCATCGATATGCTGGAACAGCATGGCGTCGGCGTAGAGATAAAAGTCATATACAAACAGTCCACCCAGACCGAAGCACAGGTATTTTATGCTCCAGCGGTCTTCACTGCGGGTGCTACGGAACAACTGTTCAACCAATACCATGCCCGCAACCGCTAACACGGCACGGCTGGCAGCACCGGACAGCAGTGTATCGAAGAGCGGGATGCGGGACAGCGTGCTTAAATCCGTGAATTCGCCGACCATGATGCGCAGCATCAGCAGCGTACAGTAAATCAGTAGCAGCGCACGGCTGACGGACAGTACACGGAGGATGCGGGTGGCGGTGCCTTGGCGCTGGATCAGCAAATCGATCAGGAAATACAGCCAGGCAGCGTCGCGTGCCAGTTCCAGTAACGCTGCGGCCAAGCTGATGCTGTGCCCGCGCAACGCATCCGCGGCGACCAATCCCGCCCATAATGCCGACAACATGCTGGCTGTTGCCAGACCGACGATGCGCGCACGGCGTGCATCCAGCAGCGCCGCCACGCCTAGCCCGGCAAACGCCAAGGTGGCCAGGGCGTAGCTGATGAAAGTGGCATTCAGGCTGAGTTGCATCACTGTTATTGTCCTTTACCCCACAATACAACCTGGATGGTCTGAAACAGCACCATGAAATCCAGGAATAGCGTGTGATTTTTGACGTAGTACAGGTCGTACTGAAGTTTTTCGATGGCGTCTTCGACGCTGGCACCATACGCGTAGCGTACCTGTGCCCAGCCGGTTATGCCGGGTTTGACGATGTGGCGGCTGTTGTAATAGGGAATCTGTTTGCTTAGCTCATCGACAAAAAAAGGACGTTCCGGGCGCGGCCCGACAAAGCTCATTTGCCCCATGAACACGTTGAACAGCTGCGGCAGTTCGTCAATACGTACGCGGCGGATAAAGCGTCCGACACGCGTGGTACGGTCATCGTCCTTGCCGGCCCAGCGCGGCTTGCCGTCCTTTTCGGCATCGCAGCGCATGCTGCGAAATTTCAGGATGGTGAATAGCTTGTTGTGCTGGCCAACGCGCTCCTGACGATACAACACTGGTCCGCCACTTTCCAGATAAATCGCCACTGCAGCAATCAGCATGATGGGCAGTGTCAAGGCCATCATGAACAAGCTCACCAGCAGGTCGAAAATGCGCTTGACGGCGTCGCGTGCCAGTCCCTGTTTGAAGCCTTCAGACAGGATGATCCAGCTGGCATTGAGTGACTCGATCTGTAATTGGCCGTTCTCGCGCTCGAAAAAGCTCGACAGCTCCATCACGTTGATACCGCGCAACTTGCATTCCAGCAGTTCGGCCACCGGTAGCCCGCCATCGCGGCGGTCGCGTACTGCAATCACGATTTCGTCAATGTTGTATTTGTCGGCAATGGCGCTCAGGCTGGTATCGTCATGCAGCAGGCGTGCATGCTCAACATAATGGTGGCTACCTTGCAGGGGCAGATAGCCAACCACATTGATACTGCGCGCACCTGGTACCGTACGAATAAAATGTTCGACCTTGGCCGCGCGGCTACCCGTGCCGAGTACCATCACGCGTTTCTTGAACGAGGCATGGTTTGACCACCGGAGAAATGCAAGGCGGGTTGCGATGACGCCGATCAGCGCGAACAATAACGAAAACAAGAACACGCCACGTCCTAGCAGGAGGTCGGGGAACAAGTAAAACAGCTGGCTCATCACCACGAAACCGGTCAGAAAACTGGCGCTGATGCGCAACAAAACGGCGCGTGTCCCAGACATCCAGCCACCGTCATACATGCCGAATGCGGTCATGATGAGCAGCATCACCAGCGCAAACAACGCCGCTCTGGGAAACAGCGGGCCGAACGAGGTCGGGGGCGTTGCCCCTTCTTCAAAAAAGCGCACAGTTACGCCAAGATACATGGAGGCGAGCAGCACGCCGATTTCCAGTGCCATGAGCAAAATCAGGTGCGTGGGTATGTAATGTCTGGAAAAACGGATCATTTGAAACTGCTGCCTTTATTCGCGTTGCACCGCGTGGGGTGTGATCGTATTTTTTCGGCTTGGTATCCGGTATACAGCAGATAGTGTGCCAGCTGTACGCCTGGTGATTTATGGCGTGGCTGGTGGATAGTCATGCCTGCAGATTGAAATCAAGACGAAATATACAGTACTTGATTGTCGTCATTTCAACTGACTGTCGGATTTTTTGACACTTTATGTTGGGGCTGAAGCAGCTTATTCAGGCGATGTTGTGGCAGAAGCAAGCGTCTCGTCCTGGTTGAGTAGTGCCTCTACCTGGGCAAGTTTTGCTCGTTTTGAAACGCGGTTTTCTATCTGGTTGCGTGGTGCACTGCGTAATTTGTCCTCAGGGTAAATCGCGATATTCACGTCTGCCTGTTCCAAATTGAGGGTGAAGCTGGGGAGGGTGCCCAGCCGCCCGGATTGGTGCTGCCCTTGTTTGAAAGGGATGCCGTGGTTCATCAGGTACAACTCGAATTCTTTTTCGTTGTCGGTATAGAGTTGTAGGTTGATGTCTGAATGCGGACCCGCGCTACCATTGAGTACCGAGCCGGTCAGGTAGGGGTGGTAGTCGGCAAACAAGCGCATGGTGTGAAGCGCAATCTCGCGCAACTGGCGCAGTCGGACCGGGTGTGATTCGCCATGAAACAGGGCTTGATAGGTTTTTAGCGCCTGCTCGATTTCCTGATTGCCCGGCAGGCTGTGGCCGTCCTCGATGCCCATCTGCCGTGCGGCCTTGCGCTTGGCCAGGCCAAAATCCTGGATGCCGTGTTCTACCATCAACTGGGCGGCCAGCTGTGCCACGCGTTCTCGTGTCTGGTTAAAACGGCTGTTCATGTCAGGCCTCTAAAAGGCAGGGATGCTGCTGTCGCTGGGTTGAGCTTCTGGCGCGGCAACCGGTTTGCTGGCATCGGGTGTTTCATCTGGCACCGACAAGGGATCAGTCGGTGTATCCGGTGTATTGGAGCGCATCGGCACTGACTCCTGGTCGAAGTATTCCGGCACACCGCTTTGGCCGGGCGAAACCGGCAAACCACTGAGCGGATTGATAACCACCTGCACCACGCCACTTGGTGCAGGTGGCAATGTCTGTGGCACACCTTTCAGCACGTTGCCCATGTACTTCATCCAGATTGGCAAAGCCGCGTGGGCGCCGGTTTCACCACTGCCAAGCGAGCGCGGCTGATCGAAGCCGATCCAGGCAATCGCCACCAGGCTGGACTGAAAACCCGCAAACCAGGCATCGCGCTGATCGTTGGTGGTGCCGGTTTTGCCTGCCAGATCATTGCGACCAAGCTGCATGGCGCGTGCTGCCGTGCCGCGCCGCACCACATCCATCATTATGCTGGTCATGATGAAAGCATTGCGCGGGTCGATTGCCTGGCGCAGTTTCTCCGGGGCAGTCTGGCTGATCACATTGCCGTTCTGATCGACAATGCGTTCAATCAGATAAGGCGTTGCCAGCTTGCCCGCGTTGGCGAATATGCCGTATCCGGTTGCCAGTTGTAAAGGCGTGACCGAGTTGGCACCCAGTGCCATGGTGAGGTAAGGCGGCGTGCGCGCTGCATCAAAACCGAAGCGCGTCACGTAATCACGCGCGTATACCGGCCCAATAGCCTGCAAAATGCGGATGGTGGGCAAGTTGAGGGATTTGGTCAGCGCAGTGCGCACACTCACAATGCCCGCGTAAGTGCCTTCGTAGTTTTTAGGTTCCCAGGCTTCGCCGCCGGTCTGCGCTGCGGTCAGGGTGAGCGGCGCGTCTTCTACCAGCGTGGCTGGGGTAAAGCCTTTCTCCAGTGCGGCCGAATAAATGAACGGTTTAAAGCTGGAACCTGGCTGGCGCCAGGCTTGAGTGACGTGGTTGAATTTATTGCGGTTGTAATCAAAGCCGCCGACCAATGCACGAATCGCGCCGGTTTTTGGATCGACTGAAACCAGCGCGGCCTCAACAGCAGGGATTTGCGCAATTCGCCAGGTTTGGGTTTGCGGCAGTTTTTGTATGCGGATCAGCGCGCCTGGGCGGATTGCCAGTTTCGATGGTGCAGTCGCTGCCAGGGCTTTTTGCACAAATTGCAGTCCTGTTCCGCTGATGCTGATATCGCCATAGTCCTTGCTGTATACCTGAACCCGTTTTGAACTTGCGCTGATTACTACTGCGGGTTGCAACCCGTTCACGTCGATTGTGTCCTGCAAGGCATCATCCAGCGCAGACTGGCGCTCTGCGTCCGCAGCGGGCAGGTTGATGAATCCCTCCGGGCCACGGTAACCATGGCGTTGATCATATTCAAGCACGCCTTGACGCAGTGCCTGATTGGCGGCTTCCTGGTCGCGCTTCAGTAAGGTGGTGTAGACCTTCATGCCGCTGGAATAAATCGCATCCTGATACCGCTCATACATGGTCTGGCGCACCATTTCTGCGACATAGTCCGCATTTACATCAACGCCATTTTGCTGCGCTTTGCGAATTACCAGTTTCTGTGCAACCGCGTCAGCATATTGCGCGTCGTCGATATATTTCAGCTCATGCATGCGGCGCAGCACATATAGCTGACGCAGACGCGCGCGATCAAAATTGACTACCGGGTTGTAGCGCGAAGGCGCTTTGGGCAATCCGGCCAGCATGGCGTCCTCGGCGATAGTGAGTTTTTGCACGGGTTTGCCGAAATACGCGAGTGACGCTGCGCCAAAGCCGTATGCACGCTGCCCCAGATAAATCTGGTTCATATAAAGCGTCAGGATTTCGTCCTTGCTCAGCGCATGCTCGATCTTGATCGCGAGTAAAGCCTCATTCAGCTTGCGCGTGAAGGTTTTTTCGCTGGACAGGAAAAAATTGCGCGCTACCTGCATGGTGATGGTTGACGCGCCTTCCTTGGCGCCGCGTGACAGGACGTTGCTCACCGCCGCACGCAGAACACCCAACGTATCCACACCGCCATGCTGGTAAAAACGTTCATCTTCTGCTGCCAGAATCGCCTTGGGCAACATGGGCGGCACCGTTGCCAGACTAACCACAGCGCGGCGTTCCTGACCAAATTCGGCAATCAGCGCGTTGTCAGCGGTGTACACTCGCATCGGAATTTTGGGACGGTAGTCGGTCAGCGTATCGAGGCTAGGCAGATTGGGATAGATCAGTGCAGCTGCCAGTACGATCAGCACGGCGATAATCAGCGCAAAGCCGACCAGGAGCGCAAGTAGGTATTGCCAAGTATGTTTGAACATTGCTTATGAGGTTAAATTTTCAACGTGTGGCTAAAGTTTCGCACATTATAGGCGTTATCAGTATGCAAGACGAAACACCACATCTTGATAAAGCGTGAAAAGCAAAATTCTTTACACTTTATAAACTTGTTGTTAGCATTTAACGTGAATTATGCGTTTACATCCTAACTATTACATTAAAAAGGGATTTCCGTTGCAGTTCGATTTCTTCAAAGCGAAGTCTCCCCCTTTGATCGGCGTGGACATCAGTACGTCTGCGGTCAAAATGGTGGAAATAAGTGATGCCGGTCGCGGCCTGTATCGCATCGAACGCTATACCATCGAGCCGATGCCGAGAGACGCGGTCGTCGACGGAAATATCGCCAAACTCGATGAGGTGGCCGATGCCATCCGGCGTGCCTGGAAAGATATGGGCGGTCGCGTCAGGAACACTGCGCTGGCGCTGCCAGCGGCGGCCGTCATCACCAAGAAAATCATCCTGCCGGCCGGCTTGCCTGAAAATGAACTGGAAACCCAGGTCGAAGCTGAGGCTAACCAGTCCATTCCGTTCGCACTGGATGAAGTGAACCTGGATTTTCAGGTGCTTGGCGCAGCACCGAATAACCCAGGCGAAGTCGAAGTGTTGCTGGCTGCCAGCCGTAAGGAAAAAGTCGAAGACCGCGTCGCCGCTGCCGAAGCCGCCGGTCTTAAAGTGCTGGTAATGGACATGGAATCGAACGCCAGCCAGACTGCATATGAATCCATGCTGCATATGCTGCCGGATGAAGGGCAGGGTCAGACAGTTGCGCTGATTGATATCGGCGCATCGACCATGCACATCATGATTTTTGTCAACGGACAGGTGGTTTACCTGCGCGAGCAGTCGTTTGGTGGCAACCAACTGACGCAGGAAATCCAGCGCCGCTATGGCATGTCAGCTGAAGAAGCCGAAAAGGCGAAACGCGGCGGTGGCTTGCCGGAAAGCTACGAACCGGAAGTGCTGGAGCCATTCACCGACACCGTGGCACTGGAAATCAACCGTGCCTTACAGCTGTTTTTCACTTCGACGCCGCATCGCAAAATCGACCATATCATTCTGGCGGGCGGCTGCGCAGCCATTCCCGGGCTGGACGAAACTGTCGCAAGACGTACCCAGGCGGCGACGCTGGTAGCCAATCCGTTCGCCAATATGGCGGTGTCGAGCAAGGTACAACCGGGTCGGCTGGCGGTTGACGCACCGGCACTGATTGTCGCGTGTGGACTGGCGATGAGGAGGTTTGACCCAGCATGATACGCATTAACCTTCTCCCTCACCGTGAAGTGCGGCGCGCTGCGCGCCAGCGGCAATTCAATCTGCTGCTCGGTGCGACTATTTTGTCAGGTCTTGCGGTAGTCGTGCTGGGCTATGTGACGCTGGACGCACGCCAGACAACCCAGCTTGAGCGCAACGAATTCATGAAAGCTGAAATCGCCAAGCTCGACAAAGACATTGCCGACATCAAGAAACTAAAAGAGCAGACGCAATCGCTATTGTCGCGCAAACAAGTGGTGGAAACGTTACAAACCAACCGTTCCGACGAGGTACATTTGCTGGATCAACTGGTGCGTGTGTTGCCCGAGGGCATTTATCTCAGCGCTATCAAGCAAACCGGCAGCACGATCAATTTGCAGGGTTATGCACAATCGAGTGCACGCGTGTCCACGCTGATGCGCAATCTGGATGCTTCGCCCTGGCTGGAATCGCCGGCGCTGATCGAGATCAAGGCAGCCACAGTGCAAGGCCTGCGTGCCAATGCGTTTAACCTGAACGTGCAGCAAACCTTGTCCCAAGCCAGCCCGGATAACAAAGACAAGCAAGGGGGCCAGCCATGAGCATGACACTGGACGATATCAATAACATCAACCTGAAAGACCTGGCCAATGCACCGATGGGTGCGAAAGCGGCGATTCTGGGGGTGCTGTTCGTGGCGCTGGTGTTTGCTGGATACTGGTTTGTCTGGAGTGGACAGCTGGATACACTGAATACCGCGAAGCAGGAAGAAATGTCCTTGCGCGACACTTACCTGAGCAAGAAGCGGCAGGCGGTGAATCTGGATCTGTATAAACAACAGCTGAAAGACATCGAGCGGTCATTTGGTGCCTTGCTCAAGCAATTGCCCAATAAATCTGAAATGGATGCGCTGCTGACTGACATCAACCAGGCCGGTCTTGGGCGCGGCTTGCAGTTCGAGTTGTTTAAACCCGGCGCAGAAACGGTGACCGATTTTTATGCGGCATTGCCGATCAGTGTGCGCGTTACCGGCAGTTATCACGACTTGGGTGCTTTCGCCAGTGACATTGCGCTGCTGCCGCGTATCGTGACCCTGCATGATGTTGATATCACGCCTGACAAGGACGGTGGGTTGGCGATGAACGCAACGATCAAGACCTATCGTTATCTGGACGACAACGAGCTCGAAGCACAGAAAAAAGACGCGAAAGGGGCGGCCAAAAAATGAAGCGTCTCTTATCCATCACGCTGTTGCTGAGTCTCGCTGCCTGCGGTGGTAACGGGCATGAAGACCTGGATCAGTTCATCAAGGATTCCGGTAACAATCTGCGTGGCAAGGTTGATCCTTTGCCTGAGGTCAAGCCGTATCAACCGTTTACCTACGCCGCATTTGATTTGTCCGATCCGTTCAAGCCGCGCAAATTGAAACTGTCCCAGGGCGGCGGTGGCTTGCAGCCTGACCTCAACCGGCCCAAGCAGCCGCTCGAAGCCTATGCACTGGAAAGCCTGAAAATGGTTGGCGTGCTGAAACAAAAAGGCGAAGTCTTTGCCGTGGTCAAAGCCCCCGACAATGCAATTTATCGGGTTAAAAAAGGCAATTACATCGGCCAGAATTTCGGCTTGGTGACTGCCATTGGCGATACCGATGTCAAGCTCAAGGAAATTGTGCAGGACAGCGCCGGCGACTGGGCCGAACGCGACAGCACGTTGACCTTGCAGGAACAATAAGTAAATAGAGGTGTACATGAAAACCACGACTTGCCTTACTCAGCGCCTGTTTGCATCGTTTGCACTGGCTTTCGCATTGATCACCAGTGCCATTGTGGCCAGCGCCGCTGACCCGGATGTTGCGAGCAATAGCGTCCAGAGCCTTGACTATTCAACCCTGCAAGGCGGCAAAATTCTGCTCAGGGTGGGTATGAAAAATCCGCCCAAAACCACGCCAGCGGGTTTCACCATCAATAATCCGCCGCGCATTGCGCTGGATCTGACCGACACCAGCAATGGGCTGGACAAAAACACCATCAACGTCAACCAGGGACCATTGCGCAACGTCAACGTGGTGCAGGCGGGTAATCGCACGCGTCTGGTATTGAATCTGTCCAAAACGTCGCAATACGACACCCGCATTGACGGCAATGCGCTGTTGATTACCGTGCAGGAATCCGGCACGCAGGCGACCGATGTCGGCTCGCGCTTTGCCGAAGCCCAGCCCAGCGCAGCCAAGCACAGCATCCGTGATATCGACTTCCGGCGTGGTGCCAGCGGCGATGGGCGCGTCGTGGTTACGCTGTCCGATACCACTACCGGTATTGATATTCGCAAGCAGGGCGCAGGCTTAACGGTTGATTTCATCAATGCAGACGCGCCCGCTAACCTGCAGCGCCGACTCGACGTCAACGACTTCGCCACTCCGGTACAATTCATCGACACGCAATCACGCGGTGGTAATGTGCGCATGTCGATACAGCCCAAGGGTGACTATGAGTA
>DMQT01000141.1 GCA_003455595.1 Betaproteobacteria bacterium | reverse complement strand
CGCGCGGTCAGCCGCCGAGATGCCGGTGGTAACGCCTTCCGCCGCTTCAATCGACACGGTGAATGCGGTGCTGTACGGCGTCTGGTTGTCGGCCACCATCTGGCGCAGGCCGAGCTGCTTGCAGCGCTCGTCGGTGAGCGTAAGGCAAATCAGGCCGCGCCCGTGGGTGGCCATGAAATTGATCGCTGCGGGCGTGGCGAATTCCGCCGCCATGACCAGATCGCCCTCATTTTCGCGGTCTTCTTCATCCACCAGAACGACCATTTTTCCTGCTTTAAGGTCGGCGATAATGTCTTCTATGGGGCTTAGACTCATGTTTGTGCAATTTCTCGGTAATTAAGAATACGTTCGGCGTAGCGCGCCATCATATCGACTTCCAGATTGACGCGGCTGCCCGCTTTCAAGCCATGCAGGCTGGTATTTTGCAGCGTGTGCGGGATCAGGTTGAGGCTGAACACATCGCCGTCGATGCGATTGACCGTCAGGCTGACGCCGTTAATGGTGATCGAGCCTTTGTTGACGATGTATTTTGCCAGCTCGCCTGGCGCACGGACCACCAGCCCGAAACTCTCGCCCACCGGTGCAAAGCGCTCGACCGTGCCGACGCCGTCCACGTGCCCCGACACCAGATGCCCGCCCAGACGATCGGCCAGACGCAGCGCCTTTTCCAGATTGACCGGCGCATCGGCGTCAAACCCCACCGTGCAGCGCAGGGTTTCGGCCGACACGTCGACGTTGAAGCTGTGCTCGCCCAGCGCCACGGCGGTCAGGCACACACCATTGCAGGCGATGGAGTCGCCCAGTTGCACGTCGCTCAAATCCAGCCCGGCACTGTCGATCACCAGTTGCGCATCGCCATTTTTTAACGCGACTGACGCGACGCGTCCGACTGCCTGAATAATGCCTGTGAACATGAAATCAGCTCTTTATAAATTGTGCGGTGAGGCGTAAATCTGCGCCAATCTGGCGCATGTCCTTGATAGCCAGCGCCCGTCTATCCTGCATCTGCGCCGGTTCGGGCAGCGCAAACAAACCGCGCGCCCCGTCACCCAGCAACACCGGCGCAACGTACATCACCCATTCGTCGACAAACCCCGCCGCAATCAGCGCGCCGTTGAGTGTCGCGCCTGCTTCGGTCAGCAACTCGTTCACGCCGCGCCGCGCCAGTATCGACAGCAGCGCGCTGACACCCGGCAGGCAGATCACTTCCGCCCCTGCTCTCTCCAGCGCAGCCATGCGTTTGGCGTCCGGCTCGGCGCACACGATCAGCGTGTTGCCATCGCGCAATATCTGCGCTGTCGGCGGCGTGTTGAGACGCGAATCCACCACCACTTTCAACGGCTGACGCGGGGTCTCGACGCCGCGCACGTTGAGCTGCGGGTCGTCCGCCAGCAGCGTGCCAATGCCGGTCAGAATCGCGCAGCTACGCGCGCGCAGACGGTGCACATCCTGCCGCGCCGCGTCGCTGGTAATCCACTTGCTGTCACCCGACGACAGCGCCGTTTTGCCGTCCAGCGAACTCGCGGTTTTGATACGCAACCACGGATGCCCTATCACCATGCGTTTGATGAAGCCGACATTCAGCACGCGCGCCGCGTCTTCCAGCAAGCCGCACGCGGTGCGGATGCCCGCTTTTTCCAGCAGCGCCAGGCCATTGCCCGCCACCTGCGGATTGGGATCCTGCATCGCCGCCACCACCCGCGCAACCCCCGCCGCAATCAGCGCCTCTGCGCACGGCGGGGTACGACCATGGTGCGAACACGGCTCCAGCGTGACATACACCGTCGCGCCGCGCGCCGCATCACCTGCCTCCTTCAAAGCATGAATTTCGGCGTGCGCTTCACCGGCGCACTGGTGCCAGCCCTGCCCCACCACCCTGCCGTCCTTGACGATGACGCAGCCGACGCGCGGATTCGGGCTGGTGCTGTACACGCCGCGCTCAGCGAGCTGCAGCGCCTGCGCCATATGCTGGTAATCGACTGTACTGAACACGCTATTTGTCCAGGTCTTTCAGCACGTCACGGAAATCATCGACAACCTGAAAGCTCCTGTACACCGAAGCAAAACGGATGTAGGCAACCTTGTCCAGACGCTTCAATTCCTGCATGACCATTTCGCCGATCTGGCGTGCGGGCAACTCACGCTCGCCCAACGACAGAACCTGTTTGACGATGCTGTCGATGGACGCATCGACGTACTCGGTCGGCACCGGGCGCTTATGCAAAGCGCGACGAAAGCCTTCGCGCAACTTTTCCCGGTCGAATTCCTGACGGTTGCCGTTGGTTTTGACTACCTGCGGCAGGCGCAGTTCGATGGTCTCATAGGTGGTGAAACGTTTATCGCAGGCTGCACAACGCCGCCGCCGACGAATCGAATCGCCGGTTTCAGCCATGCGCGAATCCACCACCTGGCTGTCCATCGCGCCGCAAAAAGGACATTTCACCGCCGCGGCTCAGCCGTAAACCGGATGCTGCTTGCACAGTGCCTGCGCCGCGGCCGACACGCGCGCAATCACCGCTTCGTCGGTCGCTGCGTCGAGCACGTCGGCAATTAGATGTGCCAGTTGTTCGGCTTCCAGCTCCTTGAAACCGCGCGTGGTCATGGCCGGGGTGCCGATACGGATGCCCGAAGTGACGAACGGTTTTTGCGGGTCGTTCGGGATGGCGTTTTTGTTCACCGTGATGTGCGCACGACCCAGCGCCGCTTCGGCTTCCTTGCCGGTCAGGTTCTTGGCCTGCAGATCGACCAGAAACATATGCGATTCGGTACGCCCGGACACGATGCGCAGGCCGCGTTCGGCCAGCACCTTGCACATCACCTGGGCGTTGGCGATGACCTGTTCCTGATAAAGCTTGAACGCTTTGGTCGAGGCTTCCTTGAACGCAGTGGCTTTGCCTGCGATGACGTGCATCAGCGGGCCGCCTTGCAGGCCCGGGAAAATCGCCGAGTTGATGGCTTTTTCGTGCTCGGCTTTCATCAAAATAATGCCGCCGCGCGGGCCGCGCAGGGTTTTATGGGTGGTCGAAGTCACCACATCGGCGTGCGGCACCGGATTGGGGTAGACGCCCGCCGCGATCAGGCCGGCATAATGCGCCATGTCCACCATGAAAATCGCGCCCACGGCCTTGGCCACCTTGGCAAAGCGCGCAAAATCAATGCGCAGCGAATAGGCCGAGGCACCGGCAATAATCAGCTTGGGCTTGTGCTCGTGCGCCAGCGCTTCCATGCGTTCGTAGTCGATTTCTTCCTTGGCGTTGAGGCCATACGCCACCGCATTGAACCACTTGCCCGACATGTTCAGCGCCATGCCGTGCGTCAAGTGACCGCCTTCGGCCAGGCTCATGCCAAGGATCGTGTCGCCCGGCTTCAGAAACGCCAGAAACACCGCCTGATTGGCCTGCGAACCCGAATTTGCCTGCACGTTGGCGGCTTCGGCGCCGAACAGCCGTTTGATGCGGTCAATCGCCAGCTGTTCGGCAATATCGACGTGCTCGCAGCCGCCGTAATAGCGCTTGCCGGGATAACCCTCGGCATATTTATTGGTCAGCTGCGAACCTTGCGCTTCCATCACTGCCGGACTGGTGTAGTTTTCCGACGCAATCAGCTCGATGTGATCTTCCTGACGGATGCGTTCAGCTTCCATCGCCTGCCACAGCTCTGGATCGGTTTTAGACAGTGTTTCCTGACGGTTGAACATTGCGCAGCTTCCTGTGAATAATCAAGCCGGGCATTTTACCATGAGCGATGTGTTAAATACCTTGCAAAGCAATACCCTGTAGCATTTTAATCAAACAATGTGGTTATAATGCGCGCACAAATGGAATGCTTCCATTTGTCCTCGCCTACCCCTTGGACGGAGTGTGCGCGCTGGCGTTTTTCACTACTAATAGAGGAGATACAAGATGACACGTTCCCTGCTGATTGCTGCCCTGATGGCAATGACCCTGACCGCTTGCGGTAAAAAAGAAGAAGC
>DMQT01000052.1:953-17999 GCA_003455595.1 Betaproteobacteria bacterium | reverse complement strand
GCCAGCCTGTATTCACGCAAGCACGAATTTGAGGCTGACAACTATGCCGCGCGGCAATCCGAAGCGCACAGCCTGATTAGTGCATTGACCAAACTGTATCGGGACAACGCTGCCACGCTCACGCCTGATCCGCTCTACGCGCTGTTCTATGATTCCCACCCAGGTGCGCAGCAGCGTATAGCACGTTTGCAAGCAGCGGCGCATAATTAACAATCATTTATCTATTACGAGGATGCATCCATGAAAAGAACGCTAACCGCAGTTGTGTTACTTACCGCAATGACCACAGTGAATGCAGCGCCATTTGAAAAAGGCGACCCAAAAATTGGCAAAACGCTTGTGGATAAATCGTGCCTGAGCTGTCATGCCCAGATGTTCGGTGGCGATGGTTCCAAAATCTATACCCGCGCCGACCGCAAAGTTAAAACGCCACAGCAATTGGCCGCGCGCGTTGCCGCGTGCAACGCCAATACTGGCGCCAACTGGTTTCCTGAGGACGAGATGCACGTTGACGCTTACCTGAACCAACAGTACTACAAATTTAAATAAACGTCATGTCAGATACGCGCGATCTGACCCAGCTTTCCTGCCAGGCTTGCAAGGAAGGTGACTCCGCCCTTGCGCAGTCCGAAGTTGACCGCTTGCTCCGCCAGCTCTCTGGCTGGATGCAAACGGATAACGCCATCGTTAAAACCTATCCGTTCAAGAACTATTATCAAACGCTGGCTTTCGTCAACGCCAGCGCCTGGATCTCTCATCGCGAAGACCATCATCCCGACCTGAATGTGGGCTTCAAGCAATGCAAGGTCACGTACACGACGCATGCGGTAAAAGGCCTGACGCTTAACGATTTCATTTGCGCGAGCAAACTGGACAATCTACTCGACTTTTAGCTGCCTGTAATTTGCACGCTAGCCGTTACAGAATACGCCGGAACACAGTCATGGTTATTTTTTTAACTTCGCCAAAAAGCGCTCGTTAGTTACGTTGATGGCACAAGCGCAAATAAAGCAGCGGTGCCGAGTTTCAATATTCCAAGACTTCTGAAGTATTGAAGTACCGAATTCTATGGCTATACGGTCAGGTCGTTTAGAATAGGAACATGATCCGCCCCGCTCTGAATTTTTCCGTATGACCGAGTCCAAGCCGTTACAAGGTTTGGTGATTGCCACCTATGGTCGCCATTATCAGGTTGAATCCGCCGACGTCGTTTATCGCTGCGTGACACGTGGCAAACAAAGCGGCGTTGCGTGTGGCGACCGGGTGGTATTCCAGATCACCTCATCAGGCCAGGGCGTCATTGACGCCATCCTGCCCAGGGATAACCTGCTACATCGCTCGGTCGAACACCGCAGCAAGCTTATCGCCGCCAATGTCAGCCTGATTGTTATCGTCGTCGCGCCAGTACCGAGTTTTTATGATCTGCTAATCAACCGCTGTCTGGTAGCGGCTGAAGCAGCACATATTCGACCGGTCATCTGCCTCAACAAATTCGACTTGGGTGAACCGGCGCAAGCAGCACTGGCGCGTCTGCAACCCTACATCGCCCTCGGCTACCCGGTTATCCCGGTTTCTGCACACCACGATATCGCGCCGTTGCGCCCCTATATGGCAGGCCAAACCAGCGTGTTTGTGGGGCAATCCGGCATGGGTAAATCCAGCCTGATAAATGCGCTGGCGCCCGATGCCCGCACCACGGTGGGCGAGATATCTGAAGCGCTCGATTCCGGTCGTCACACCACCACCAGCGCGCGCATGTACGCACTGGACGCAACCAGCCGCCTGATTGATTCACCCGGCATGCAATCGTTTGGATTGAACCACGTCCAGGCCGACCAGCTGGATCAATTATTCGTCGAGTTTCGCCCCTACATCGGGCTATGCAAATTCAATAATTGCCGCCATGTGCACGAACCCGGTTGCGCCGTCATCGCGGCAAGTGCCCGTGACCAGATCAGTCCGACCCGACTGGCGGCCTACCAGGCGATTTTAGCCAGCCTGTCCAGCCCGCAGCGATAGTCTATAGTTAGACCATATCACTGCGGGAGCACGAACATGACCCGACGCCTCTTCATGGCGATGCTGTTGGTGTTGAGCGCGCCGGTCTACGCCGATGCCACCATCGTCAAGACACCGTACCAGCCCGCCAAAGTGGTGTTTGATTTCTACCTGGACGACCCGCAGAAAATAAACAGCGCGCTGTACTGGATACGCTCACTGGTGAATCCGTTACTGGATGAGCCCTACAATTACAGCCCGGAACAGCTCGATATTGTGGTCGTTATTCATGGCACTGAAATTGTGACCGTCGCGAAAAAGAACGAGGCAAAATACAAAGAAGCCATCGATAGAATGCGTTATTACGCCAGCCTGGGCGTGCATTTCAAGGTGTGCGGCTATGCTGCGGAGGAGTATGGCTACAGTGCCAAAGACTTGCAGGACTTCATCGAGATCGTGCCCAACGCCATCACCGAGCTAGCCTATTGGCAAATGCAAGGCTATGCGCTCATCACGCCTAATATTCAGGAGAAGCACTTCTCAATCGAGCAGATACGCTGATTCGTCCGCTTGATACGGTCGAATCAGGTTGTTTATTCAGGCCAGTGTTTGATGTAACGCTTGAGCAAGCGGTTTTCAAAGTCGGCAGCGTTCAGGCAGGCGCGCGCCACGTCGTGAAACGAAATCACACCCAGCAAGGTGTCACCCTCCATCACTGGCAGGTGGCTGATACGGTTTTCCGTCATCACCCCGCGCACATAATCGACGGTATCCGACGGGTTGCCGATAATCGGTTCGGTCGCCATCATTTCACTGACTTTGACCGCAATCAAGGCACAGCCACGGTCATTCAGGCCACGCAACACATCGCGTTCGGTAATCAGTCCAACCATCGTGCCATCCTGACGCACCACCAGCGAACCGACATCCTGCCTGACCATCAGGTCGACCGCCTCGGACACCAGTTGATCGGGTTCGATACTGAAAATATCGCCACCTTTAATGGTCAGAATTTCACGAATAATCATGGGTCGGGTTCCTTTGTGAAGTCTGATTTGGAGGTCTTGAAAACCTTCAAAACAGCATAACAGATGCGCAACTGACGGGGAAGTGCGTCCCGCCAAGCCGTCAGAATCAATCTCTGAAATTCTGATACTGCAGCGGAAAATCCTTGATTTCCTTACGCACCAGCGCAATCGCCTCTTGCAGCAAGTCGCGCTTGGCGCCGGTCACGCGCACCGCTTCACCCTGGATGCTGGCCTGCACTTTGAGCTTGCTGTCCTTGATGATGCGTACGATTTTCTTGGCCAGCTCGGTCTCAACGCCGGTTTTAACCGTGGCGCTGCGTTTGACCTTATTGCCCGTTACTTTTTCGGATTTCCCCATCTCCAGGCATTTGATATCGATGCCGCGCTTGATGAGTTTACCGTTGAGGATTTCCTGCACCTGATCGAGCTTGAAATCATCGTCGGCGTATACCGTCAGCACGTATTCAGCCTGCTCGACGCGCGCGTCCGAGCCTTTGAAATCAAAGCGTGTGCTAACTTCCTTGCTAGTTTGTTCAACCGCGTTTTTGACTTCCTGTTTGTCCACTTCGGACACAATATCAAATGAAGGCATGGTGGCTCCGGCTTAGTGGTGATTAACCGAAATGGCAGACGTAATCGAGCATTTCAACAGTTTCAATATCAAATTTGCTATTGCCCGGCACGGCAAACTGCTGGCCTGCGGTGTAGGTTTTCCAGTCTGACTCACCCGCCAGTTTGACTTTGCACGTACCGCCGTTGATTTCCATGATTTCCGGCGCGCCCGTGTTGAACACCAGCGTACTGGGAAAAATCACACCGACGCTTTTTTTGCTGCCGTCGGCCATCACCACGGTATGCGACACGCATTTGCCGTCGAAATAAACATTAGCCTGTTTGACGACACTGACTTGATCGAATTGGGACATGCTTTATTCCTGTATAAATTATCGGTTTCTCAGTTTGGCTGCGATACGCAGGCGCAAGGCATTGAGCTTGATGAAGCCGCCAGCATCGGCCTGGTTATACGCGCCAGCGTCGTCTTCAAACGTAGCGATGGTGGCGTCGAACAGCGAGTCAGTCTTGGAATCACGCCCGACCACAATCACATTGCCCTTGTAGAGTTTGACCCGCACCCAGCCATTCACGTGGGCTTGCGAAGCATCAATCATGGTTTGCAGCATGACGCGCTCCGGACTCCACCAGTAGCCGTTATAGATCAGGCTGGCGTAACGCGGCATCAGTTCGTCTTTCAGGTGCGCCACTTCGCGATCCAGCGTAATGGATTCGATGGCACGGTGCGCGCGCAGCATGATGGTGCCGCCGGGCGTTTCATAACAGCCACGCGACTTCATGCCGACATAACGGTTTTCCACCAGGTCCTGGCGACCAATCCCGTGTTTGCCGCCGAGGCGGTTCAATTCTGCCAGTACACTCGCTGCACTCAGGTTCTGGCCATTGATGGCGACAATGTCACCTTGTTTGAATTCCAGATCAACGTATTCGGACGCATCGGGTGCCTGTTCGGGTGAGACGGTCCAGCGCCACATATCGGCTTCGGGTTCGTCAGCCGGATTCTCCAGCGCACGGCCTTCGTAGGAGATGTGCAGCAGATTGGCGTCCATACTGTACGGGCTGCCACCGGCTTTGTGCTTCATTTCCACTGGAATGCCATGCGTTTCGGCGTAGGCCAGCAGTTTTTCACGCGACAGCAAATCCCATTCGCGCCATGGTGCAATAATTTTGATGTCCGGTTTTAACGCATACGCGCCCAGCTCAAATCGCACCTGGTCGTTGCCCTTGCCGGTAGCGCCGTGCGAAATCGTATCGGCACCGGTCAGGTTGGCAATTTCAATCAGGCGTTTGGCAATCAGCGGCCGCGCGATGGAGGTGCCCAGCAGGTACTCGCCTTCGTACACGGTATTGGCACGGAACATGGGAAACACGAAATCGCGCACGAATTCTTCCCGTAGATCGTCAATGAAAATCTCTTTGACGCCAAATTTTCTGGCCTTCTCGCGCGCCGGCTCAAGCTCTTCGCCCTGACCGATGTCGGCGGTAAAGGTCACCACCTCGCACTGATAGCTGTCTTGCAACCACTTCAGAATAACCGAGGTATCCAGCCCGCCCGAATAGGCGAGCACGACTTTTTTCACATCACTCATTTACTTTTCCCAACAATAAATATTCCATCAGGGCTTTTTGCGTGTGCAGGCGGTTTTCCGCCTCATCCCACACGACACTTTGCGCACCGTCAATCACTTCTGCCGCTACTTCCTCGCCACGATGTGCCGGTAAGCAATGCATGAACACGGCATCCTTGGCCGCAACCTGCATCATTTCAGCATCCACTTGCCAGTCGTGGAAATCACGCTTGCGTTCCTCATTTTCCGCCTCAAAACCCATGCTGGTCCAGACGTCGGTGGTCACCAGATCGGCGTCTTTGCACGCCTCCATCGGATCGACGAAGCTCTCGTAGTGGCTGGTGTCGTACAAACCGGCGCGCTCCGGTTCAACTTCGTAGCCGGGCGGGGTTGAAACATGCACGTTGAAATCCAGCACTACTGCGGCCTGCAGCCAGGTGTTGCACATATTGTTGGAGTCGCCCACCCACGCCACGGTTTTGCCTTTGATACAGCCGCGATGTTCGATGAAAGTAAAGATATCGGCCATGATCTGGCACGGATGGTATTCGTTGGTCAGACCATTGATGACCGGCACGCGCGAATGTCTGGCAAAACGCTCGATGATGTCCTGCTCGAAGGTGCGGATCATCACCATATCCACCATGCGCGAGATCACCTCGGCGGCGTCTTCGACCGGCTCGCCCCGCCCCAGTTGCGTGTCGCGAGTATTGAGATAAATCGCCGAGCCGCCCAGCTGGTGCATGCCGGCTTCGAATGACAACCGGGTGCGCGTGGACTGTTTCTCGAAGATCATCGCCAGCGTGCGGTCAAGTAGCGGGTGGTAAGTCTGATAATTTTTGAAGCGTGCCTTGATGATTTTGGCGCGCTCGAAAATATACTGGAACTCATCACGACTCAAGTCCTGAAACTGTAGAAAATGCTTGATTGCGCTCATGTGGGCGCCCTACCCAGAAACGCGCGAATGATCGGGCTCAAGCCATCAATTAGTTGCCGCGCTTCTGAATCATTCATCACCAGTGGTGGCACCAGCCGAATCACATTATCTGCGGTGACGTTGATTAGCAGATGCTGCGCCAGCGCCAGTTTGACCACGTCGCCACAGGGGCGATCCAGCTCAATGCCGATCATCATTCCGACACCGCGGATCTGTTTCACACCCGCCACATCGATCAACGCTTGCTTGAAGCCATCAACGATAAGGCCACCGATGTGTGTCGCGTTGGCAAGCAACTGGTCGTCCTCCATCACCTGTAACGTGGTCAGACCCGCTGTACACGCCAGCGGATTGCCGCCAAAGGTCGAGCCATGGTTGCCCGGCTGGAACACGTCGGCCGCTTCGCCACGCGCAACGCAAGCGCCTATCGGTACACCCGACCCCAGACCTTTGGCGAGGGTCATCACGTCGGGCACGATGTCGGTATGCTGGAATCCGAACCAGGTGCCGGTACGGCCAACGCCAGACTGCACTTCGTCCAGCATCAGCAGCCAGCCTTTGTCATCGCAAATCTGGCGCAGCGCACGTAGATAATCCGCATCGGGAATCTTGATGCCGCCCTCGCCCTGAATCGGCTCCACCAGGATTGCCACGACATCGTGATTGTGTTCGGCTACCTGGCGCACGGCTTCCACATCGTTGTAGGGCACCCGTGCGAAACCGGTCAGCAACGGCTCGAAACCGGCCTGCACCTTGCGGCTGCCGGTGGCGGTCAATGTCGCCATGGTGCGGCCGTGAAAGGCTTTTTCCATCACGATAATGGTCGGTGTCGCAATGCCTTTGTGGTGGCCATACAGACGCGCCAGCTTAATCGCGGCCTCGTTGGCTTCGCAACCGGAATTGCAGAAAAAAACCTTGTCCATACCGGATAGCTTGCACAGACGTTCAGCAAGTTGTTCCTGACGCAACACACCATAAATATTGGAGGTATGAATCAGGCTACTTACCTGCTCGCAAATGGCCTGCGTCAATTTTGGGTGCGCATGACCAAGCCCATTAACGGCGACGCCAGCCAGCGCATCGAGGTATTTGTTACCGGCTTCATCCCATAACCAGACACCTTCTCCGCGAACAAAAGCCACGGGTTGGCGTGCATAGGTGTTCATCAAATAAGACATGGTCATTGGCTTAATGAATAAATAAATGCGGCATTAAAAAACACACGGCGGCTTGCGCCGCCGTAGTTAGGTGTCTTACATCAACCTCAAGCTGCGTAATTTTTCGACACGAAGTTCCAGTTTACCAGATTCCAGAACCCCTCTACATACTTGGGACGAGCGTTGCGGTAGTCAACATAGTAAGCGTGTTCCCACACATCACAGGTCATCAGCGCAGTCTGGCCGTTGGTCATGGGTGTAGCAGCATTGCTGGTGGACACAATGTCCAGTGCGCCGTCTTTACCCTTGACCAGCCAGGCCCAGCCGGAACCGAAAGTACCCACTGCAGCTTTGCTGAAGGCTTCTTTGAACGCATCAAATGAGCCCCATTTGGCGTTTATGGCATCAGCCAGCGCGCCAGTTGGTGCGCCGCCGCCATTCGGGCTCAAGCAATTCCAGTAAAACGTGTGGTTCCAGACCTGGGCAGCATTGTTGAACACGCCAGCCGAAGACTTCATGATGATGTCTTCCAGGCTCATGGCTTCGAATTCCGTGCCTTTGATCAGATTATTCAGATTGGTCACATAGGCTTGATGGTGCTTGCCGTAGTGGTATTCAATCGTTTCGGCTGAAATGTGCGGCTGTAACGCGTCTTTCGCGTAAGGCAACGCGGGCAATTCATGAATCATGTGTTTTCTCCTTAATTAATCAACAAAAAAGACAAGATGTTCAATAGCCATATACGCCGCTGTGCGCACCTGCTGCCATAAAAAACAGCATGGGGATGGACAGCATGGTATTGGTTCTGGAAGCCAGGAACGCTACCCGACGCGCGGTGATTTTTTGCGCATCCGTTGCCTTGACCATACCCAGAATCTTACGCTGACTCGGCCAGATCAGCACCCAAACATTAAACAGCATGATCGTTCCCAGCCAGGCACCCATGCCGATCAAGGCATGCGACGGTTGCAAGGTAAACGCCGCCTTGAAATAGGACCCCAACAAGGCTGCACCTGCTAGCCAGGTCACCAAAGCGGACCAACGAAAGAACAGCAAAGCACGAGGTGCCACGTGTTTGGATATACCTACCGCCGTGCCATCTGCGGCGGCCGCTTTCATAGCAGCAACTTGCACAAAGTTGAAATAATACAGCAGCCCTATCCACATCACCCCGGCCATCAAGTGTAGCCAGCGTGCGATTGCAGGTACAAAATCCACAGATATCCCCTTACAACAAAAAGTTTTTAATGAAAACGGTAAGCACCAGTGTCAGGATGAACCCTGAAATGACGGTTCCCCATAGTGAGTCCAATGGATTTTTCATGATTTATATCGCCCTGGAGGTAAACATGCGGATGAGCACACTGTAACAACAGCCCTATATTTAGCCGAATCGGGCCTGTCGGGCAAGCACTAAATGCCCTCAGCAGCACTTTTAACGATTCAGCGTTGAACAAATCCGGTGTGACGCAGTCTTTCAGCACACAGAGTGCAGGTTTTATCTGGATAAGATACGGTTTTTAGCGATCACGGCTTCCAGCACGTTAACTGCCTTAGCATAGTCTGTTAAAATGACCACAGGCAACCAGAAACCAATAAAATGTCAGAGCTGACGCAAAACGAACTTGTCATCCAGGGCCTCACCTCTTCCGGGCGCACCTTTCGTCCCAGCGACTGGGCGGAGCGCTTATCAGGTGTGCTATCCACTTATGGCGAAGACCATCGCATGAGTTATTCCCCCCATGTACGTCCGATTACTCTGGACGGGATCAAATGCGTTGTGGTGGACAAAATCCTGCAGCAGGAACAGCCTGGCGCGTACTCATTCCTGATGGGCTTCGCGCGGGAAAACGACCTGCAGATACTTGATCCAGCCAATCCGGACGAACAAAAACAAGCCTAGCCATTCAAGGCTTGGCTAACGCATAACTAATTTTTTTAGGGTATTACAGAACGCGCCCGGTAAATCACCCGGGCGGTAGAGACAATCAGGCCATGGCCTTGACAGCGGAAGACAGGCGGCTCTTGTGACGCGAGGCTTTGTTCTTGTGAATGATGCGCTTGTCAGCAATGCTGTCGATTACGCTCATGGAATCCGTGAAAATGGATTGCGCAGCGTTCTTGTCGCCAGCCAGTACAGCTTTTTGTACTTTCTTGATTGCAGTACGCAGCGTAGAACGCAAGGCGGCATTGTGAGCACGCTGCTTGTCGTTTTGTCTGGCGCGCTTTCTGGCTTGTGCGGTGTTTGCCATAATATGGAATCCTGTGCTTGGGTTTTCTAAAACACGAGATTATAGAGACCTCAACCGTATACCGCAAGTCTAATCTGGCGGCGGCCCGCCTTTATCTATACCATTGCGGCTGCTCTACCTTACATCCGCCTACCCACACTCCATGAATCTGCTTAGAGCCCTGGCTAAAGTCAGCAGCATGACCCTGCTTTCGCGCATCTTGGGCTTCGTACGCGATGCCGTAATCGCACGCAGCTTCGGCGCGGGTATTTACACCGACGCTTTTTTCGTCGCCTTCAAGATTCCCAACCTGTTGCGGCGACTGTTTGCCGAAGGCGCTTTCTCACAGGCCTTCGTGCCAATTCTGGCGGAATACAAGAATCGCCGTGGCCACGACGACACCAAACTGTTGATTGACCACGTCGCCACGCTGCTGTTTCTGGCGCTACTGGTGGTGACGTTGATCGGCGTGCTGGCCGCGCCTGTGGTGGTATACATCAGCGCGCCCGGTTTTATCGACGAGTCGGAAAAATTCGCCGTCACGGTGTCGATGCTGCGCATCATTTTCCCCTACATCCTGCTCATTTCGCTGGTGTCGCTGGCGGGCGGCATTCTGAATACCTATAGCCGTTTTTCCGTGCCCGCGTTTACCCCGGTGCTGCTCAACGTGGCGACCATCGCCGCCGCGCTATGGCTCGCCCCGCATCTGGAAACGCCTGCCATGGCGCTGGCTTGGGGTGTCATGCTGGGCGGTGTGCTGCAATTGTTGTTACAGGTCCCCTTTCTGAAGCAGCTTGGCCTGATGCCACGCTTTCGCATCGAGCTTAAAGACGAAGGGGTCTGGCGCATTCTCAAGTTGATGGGACCCGCTTTGTTTGGCGTTTCCATCGCGCAGATTTCGCTACTCATCAACACCATTTTTGCTTCATTTCTGGCTACTGGCAGCGTCTCCTGGCTGTATTACGCCGATCGCCTGATGGAATTCCCCACCGGCATGCTGGGCGTGGCGCTCGGCACCATCCTGCTGCCCAGCCTGGCCAAACATTACGCCGACAATGATCCTGCCCAATATTCGCACCTGCTCGACTGGGGTCTGCGCCTGACGCTCATGCTGGCGCTGCCCGCCGCTGCTGCCCTTGCCATACTCGCGGTGCCGCTCATCAGCACGCTGTTTATGTATGGCAAATTCAACGCCAACGACGTCTTCATGACCCAGCAAGCGCTGGTCGCCTATAGCCTCGGACTGCTCGGCCTGATTATGATCAAAATCCTGGCTCCTGGTTTTTATGCCCGGCAAAATATCCGCACCCCGGTCAAGATTGCGGTCATCACCCTGTTCGCCACCCAGGCTATGAACCTGATGTTAGTATGGAAACTGCAACACGCAGGGCTGGCGTTGTCCATCGGCCTGGGTGCCTGCCTCAACGCTTCATTGCTGTTATGGAAATTGCGCAGTCAAGGCATTTACCAACCACGTCCGGGCTGGCGGAGGTATTTCCTGAAAGTTGCTCTGGCGCTGGTCGTGATGAGTGTTGCACTGTGGTTTGGCATGGCGGGCGAAGCGCGCTGGCTGCATGGTCACTTCACGCAACGCGTCGTCCACCTTGCAGGACTGGTGGTGCTAGGTGCAGGCAGTTATTTCGGCACGCTCTGGCTCGTCGGCATGCGCCCGGCCCAGTTTATGCGCCGCACTGCCTGAAGCTTTGACCATTCTATTGAAGCAACGCTAAAATCCAGCCTTTTCAAATGCTTTCAGCCGATTCCACAATGCGCATTACGCATGGCCTCATGCCCGTCACCGCGCAACCCAGCGCAGTGACGATCGGCAATTTCGACGGTGTCCACCTCGGGCACCGCGCCATGCTGCAACGCCTGGTGGAAACCGCGCGCCGACGCGGCCTGGTGCCCTGTGCAGTCACCTTCGAACCGCATCCGCGTGAATTTTTTGCCCCGGACAAAGCCCCGGCACGGCTTTCCAGCCTGCGCGAAAAACTGCAAATGTTGCGCGAATGCGAGATTGAGCACGTTCACATTTGCGCCTTCAACCAGGCCTTTTCGCAACTTTCTGCGGCCACTTTCATCGACCAGATTCTGCTCAACAGCCTGCACGCCGAATACGTGCTGATCGGCGATGATTTTCGTTTCGGTGCCAGGCGCGCAGGCGATTTTGCCTTTTTGCAAACCCATGGCGCACAACACGGCATGGCAGTCGCTGCGATGGAGAGCATTACATTCGACAGCTTGCGCATCTCCAGCACAGCTGTGCGTGAAGCCCTCGCCAATGGTGATCTGGCGCTTGCCACTCGCCTGCTAGGACGGCCTTACAGCATCAGCGGTCGGGTAGTGGACGGCGACAAACTCGGCCGCGAACTCGGCTATCCCACCGCCAATATCCAGATCAAGCACAACCGTCCACCGCTCAGCGGCATTTTTGTCGTGCAGGTGCGCGGCCTTGCCGACACACCGCTGCCCGGCGTCGCCAGCCTGGGCGTGCGCCCAACGGTCAAACAAAACGCCCAACCGGTACTCGAAGTCCATCTGTTTGATTTCGACCGCAGTATTTACGGGCAACACGTGTGTGTGGACTTTTTGTCCAAACTGCGCGACGAAGAAAAATACGACGACCTGCCCGCGCTGGTGACACAGATTGCCCAGGACGTGGCAAAGGCCAGGCAGTATTTTCAGCTTGCCACGCTGACCCCAACCCCTTAATACTGTTCAGATTGCGTGCTACAACATCCAACATGCCCGACTATAAAGACACCTTGAATCTACCCGACACGCCTTTCCCGATGCGCGGCGACCTTGCCAAGCGGGAGCCAGGCTGGCTTGCCCAATGGCGCGACAAAAAGCGCTACGAACAGATCCGTGCAGCCAGTGCCGGACGCCCAAAATTCATCCTGCACGACGGCCCGCCGTATGCCAACGGCGACATTCACATCGGCCATGCGGTGAATAAAATCCTCAAGGACATCATCGTCAAAAGCAAGACGCTGGCGGGTTTCGATGCACCCTACGTGCCGGGCTGGGATTGCCACGGCCTGCCGATCGAGCTGCAGGTTGAAAAAACCCATGGCAAAGCCATCCCCGCTGCGCAGTTCCGCGCGTTGTGCCGCGACTACGCCGCGACCCAGATTGAGCGCCAGAAAGCCGACTTCATCCGCCTCGGCGTGCTGGGCGACTGGGATCACCCTTATCGCACCATGGATTTCGCGTTTGAGGCCGGCATTATGCGCACGCTCGGCACCATCCTCGCCAACGGCTATCTGTACCAGGGTGCCAAGCCGGTGCACTGGTGCGTCGATTGCGGCTCGGCGCTGGCCGAGGCCGAAGTCGAATACGAAGACAAAATCTCGGCTGCGATTGATGTAGCGTTTGAAGTCGTGGACAACGCCGATTTCGCTCGGCGTGTCGGCTTGCCGGTGATGTCTGAACCCGTTTATGCGGTAATCTGGACCACCACGCCGTGGACACTACCCGCCAATCAGGCGGTGTCCGTACAGCCGGATTTCACTTATGACCTGATCCGGACGCCCAAGGGTGTTCTCATTCTGGCGCACGAACTGGCCGATGCCGCGCTCAAGCGATATGACTTCGAATCGGTAGAACGCATTGGCCAATGCAGCGGCAGCACACTCGAGCTTTTGCAGCTGCACCACCCGTTCCTGGAACGCACCGTACCGGTGATCTGCGGCGAACACGTCACGCTGGAAGCAGGTACCGGGCTGGTTCATACCGCGCCGGCACATGGCGTGGACGACTATCAAATCGGCCTCAAATACCAGTTGGCTGTGGACAATCCGGTTGGCGATGACGGCAAATTCTTCGCCAGCATCCCGCTGGTCGGCGGCCAAAGCGTGTGGCAGGGCAACAAAACCGTGGTCGAGGCCCTCGCCGCCAGCGGCCACTTGCTCGCCAACGAAAAACTGCTACACAGCTATCCGCACTGCTGGCGTCACAAAACGCCGATCATCTTCCGCGCCACGCATCAGTGGTTCATCGGCATGGACAAAACCGGGGCGAACCACATCAGCCTGCGCGACAATGCCATGCGCGCGGTCGATGACACCGCATTTTTCCCGGCTTGGGGCCGTGCCCGACTCGAAGCCATGATGAAGAACCGCCCCGACTGGTGCGTGTCGCGCCAGCGCAACTGGGGTGTGCCGATGCCGCTGTTCGTCCACAAGGAAAGCGGCGAACTGCATCCGCGGACTGCCGAGCTGATTGAAGCGGCAGCGCAACGCGTCGAGCACACCGGCATTGAGGCCTGGTTCAGCCTCGACGCCGCCGAACTACTGGGCGAGGACGCCAGCGAGTACAAAAAAGTCACCGATACGCTCGATGTGTGGTTCGATTCGGGCGTGACCCACGCCTGCGTGCTCAAACAACGCCCGGAACTCGCCTATCCGGCTGATCTGTATCTCGAAGGCTCCGACCAGCATCGCGGCTGGTTCCAGTCCAGCCTGCTCACCGGCTGCGCCACCGATGGCAAGGCACCCTACCGCGCCCTGCTCACGCATGGTTTCGTGGTGGACGCCAAGGGTCACAAGATGAGCAAGTCCAAGGGCAACGTGGTCGCGCCGCAAAAGGTGATGGACACCTACGGTGCCGACATCCTGCGCCTGTGGGTGGCGTCCACCGACTATTCCGGCGAGCTCACCATCTCCGACGAGATTCTCAAGCGCGTCGCCGACACCTATCGCCGCATCCGTAACACGCTACGTTTTCTACTGGCGAATCTGGCCGATTTCGATCCAGCCAAACACAGCTTGCCAGTGGACGAATGGATAGACCTCGACCGCTACGCCATGGTCATGCTGACCGAGTTCCAGACTGAAGTTCTGGCCGCGTATGAACGCTATGAGTTCCACCAGATTGCCCAGCGCCTGCACCACTTCTGCTCGGAAGACCTGGGCGGCTTTTATCTGGATATTCTCAAGGACCGGCTCTACACCACGGCAGCAGATTCCCACGCACGGCGTTCGGCGCAAAACGCATTGCACCATATCACCCACACCCTGGCGCGGCTAATGGCGCCGTTCCTCAGTTTCACTGGCGAAGAAGTCTGGCAACAACTGGTGCACGACGCAGACGACAGCATCTTCCTGCACGGCTGGCATACTGTGCCGGTACCTGCCGACGCGGCGCAACTGGGTGAGCAATGGCCGCTCATCCGCACCAGTCTGGCGGACGTGCGCAAACACCTGGAAACCCTGCGCGCGGCCGGTGAAATTGGCTCATCCCTACAAGCCGAAGTCAGCCTGCACACCAGCGGCGATCAATATCGGACACTGGCCGCGCTGGGTGACGATCTGCGCTTTGTGCTCATCACCTCAGCCGCCACCCTAATTGAAGGCGAGCCCGCTATCCACGCCCAGCCCAGTGCACAACCCAAATGCGAGCGCTGCTGGCATTATCGCAGCGACGTCGGCTACCAAGCCGACCACCCCGGCCTGTGTGGCCGCTGTCATAGCAACCTATTTGCCCAAGGTGAGACCCGACACCATGCCTAAACTGAAACAAGGTTTAACCGTCGCCGCATTGATTATTGCGCTCGACCAACTCAGCAAATACCTGGTGATGCAGGTGTTCATGCTTGGCGATTACATCCAGGTCACGTCATTTTTCGATTTGGTGCGCGCGCACAATACCGGCGCAGCATTCAGCCTGTTTGCCAACCAGGCGGGCTGGCAACGTGCTTTTTTCATCACCATCGCGACGGTTGCCTCCATCGTTATCGTCTACCTGCTGCGCAAACCCGCTGGCAGCGTGCTGTTTAAGCTCGCCTTGAGTCTGATTCTGGGCGGCGCACTGGGCAATCTGATCGACCGCATCGTGTACGGCTACGTGGTGGACTTTCTCTACTTTCACATCAACCAGCATTACTGGCCCGCGTTCAACGTCGCCGACTCTGCCATCACCATCGGCGCGGCGATACTGGTGTGGGACAGCTTGCACAAACCCCAGCCGCACAAGGCATGAACGTTCAGCCGGGCGATACGCTCAGCCTGCATTTCGCCCTGCGCGTGCGCGGCGGCGGCGAGATCGACAGCAGCTTTGACGACGCGCCCATCAGCCTCACCCTCGGCGACGGCACGCTGATCGCCAGCTTGGAGCAATGGCTGATCGGCTTGGCGCCGGGCGAGCGCCATGTTTTTCTGCTGGAGCCCGCGCAAGCATTCGGCGCGCGCGACCCGGCGCTGGTTCAGACCCTGCCGCTAAGCGATTTCAGCACAGCCCCGCAACGCGACAGCGTAATTGAATTCAGCCTGCCCAATGGCACTACGCTAGCGGGGCATGTGATGGAAGTGGCTAACAGCCATGCCCGCGTGGATTTCAATCACTTACTGGCGGACTTACCGATTGAATTTGAAGTTGAAATCGTCAAGATCAACTGCCAACCTGAAAATTGACGCATCTGCCGGAAAGCGGTATTGTACAAATATTCGTACAATAATGGCGCGAGGTCAGAATGGATGCAATCAGCTACAGTTACACCCGCCAGCACTTTACCGACGTTATGGATAAAGTGAATGACGATTGCGCGCCGGTGCTGGTGACACGCCAGAATGGCAAGCCCGTCGTCATGATGTCGCTGACAGATTTCAACGCCCTGGAAGAAACCGCGTATCTGCTGCGCAGTCCGGAAAACGCGCGCCGCCTGATGGCAGCGGTGGATGGATTAAGAAGTGGCGCGGGCGTCGAACACGCACTACTGCACGATGCAGATTAAATTCGCCGAACAAGGCTGGCAGGATTATCTATATTGGCAGCAAACCGATAAAACCGCGCTCAAACGCATCAACGCACTCATCCATGACATCACGCGTTCGCCTTTCGACGGCATCGGCAAACCCGAAGCGCTGCGCCACAACCTCGCCGGGTTCTGGTCACGCCGGATTAGCGAGGAACATCGCCTGGTGTATGCCATCGAAAACGGCTGTCTGCTGATCGCCCAGTGCCGTTACCATTATTGACCCATTTTGATTACACGCCATGACTAGCCAAACCCAAATTTTCCTCGCCAACCCGCGTGGCTTCTGCGCCGGAGTAGACCGCGCCATTGAAATCGTCGAGCGTGCGCTGACCCGCTTTGGTGCGCCCATTTATGTGCGCCACGAAGTCGTGCACAACAAGTTCGTGGTGGATGACCTCAAAGCCAAAGGTGCGATTTTCATTGAAGACCTGGCTGATGTGCCGACCGGTAGCACCCTGATCTACAGCGCCCACGGCGTATCGCAGGCGGTACGTCAGGAGGCCGAAGCGCGCGGATTAACGATATTCGACGCCACTTGCCCGCTGGTCACCAAAGTCCACGTTGAAGTCGCCAAGATGCGCGCCAAAGACCTCGAAATCATCATGATCGGCCACAAAGGTCACCCCGAAGTCGAAGGCACCATGGGGCAGAGCCAGGGCGGCATGTACCTGGTGGAAACCCCGCAAGACGTGGCCGCGCTGGTAGTGAAAGACGCTGAAAAACTTGCCTTCGTCACTCAGACCACGCTCTCGGTGGACGACGCTGCACGCGTCATCGAGGCGTTGAAATCACGCTTC
>DMQT01000052.1:0-808 GCA_003455595.1 Betaproteobacteria bacterium | reverse complement strand
AGCAAGAGCGCATTTGGCAGATACCTTGCGCGAGCTTGAAACCAAGCAAATGCCTTTGTTAATCTCACGTCGCGGAAAAGCGGCTGGGGTTTTAATGTCACCCACCCAGTATCAGCAACTGGTCGGCACACCCAAGGGATTTGCTAGCCGACTCGCACAATGGCGAACAGATTACGTTCAACCGGCGGTCGAGCACGATCCCTTCGTATCAGTACGCGAATCGACGGATGGCCGAGATTTTTCATGGTAGGCACCATCAGCTGGCTGCTTGATACCAACATCCTCTCTGAAGCCATGCGCCCATCACCGGATGGCACAGTCATGGCCAATCTCGCGCGCTACGACGGTGAATTGGCGATCCCTGCCCTGATATGGCACGAGCTTCGCTTCGGCTGGTTACGCATGCCTGACGGGCAGCGCAAGGACGCCATCGGCCAGTATGTGCAAGAAGTCGTGGCGGCCTTACCCGTGCTGCCCTACGATGCCGCAGCAGCTCGCATACACGCCGAATTACGCAGCACCTGCGAACGCGCGGGTCGCCATTTACCCTTCGTGGATGGGCAGATTGCGGCAATCGCCATGACGCATGGTTTAACGCTGGTCACACGCAATACCAAAGATTTTGCAGAAATCATCGGCTTGCGGCTGCAGAATTGGTTCACCCAGTAAGCTTTGTCGATTGCAGCAAGCGCATCTTGAAACTGCGCCCCTTGATGTTCCCGGCACTCAGCCGTGCAAAAGCCTGTTCTACGATGCGTCTGTCCAGCGCGACATAGGTGACGAATTCAAACACGTTGATCTTGCCGAC
>DMQT01000090.1:3416-3564 GCA_003455595.1 Betaproteobacteria bacterium | reverse complement strand
CCAGCATGCTGGGGGTGCGCAGAGAAAGTGTAACGGAAGCTGCGGGCAAGCTACAGGAAGCCGGCATGATCAGCTATTGCCGCGGGCATATCGAGATTCTGAATCGGCCCAAGCTGGAGGCGCAGGCGTGCGAATGCTATGACATTGT
>DMQT01000090.1:0-3377 GCA_003455595.1 Betaproteobacteria bacterium | reverse complement strand
GCAGGAGCGTCGACTTGCCGCTGCCGGTCGCGCCGACGATCGCGATCGAGCTGCCGGGCTGCACCTCGAGCGTGATCGACTCCAGGACAGGCTCGTCCGGGCGATAGGCGAAATGGACGTCCTCGAAGGCGATGCGGCCGGTCAGCGGCGGCGCCTCGATCGCGCCGGGAAGGTCCTGCAGGTCGGGCTCGGTGTCCAGCAGGTCGAGGATGCGCTCGCGGCCGGTGCTGGATGCGCCACCGGCTTGCTCGACGATGAAGCTCATCGGGTTGGCTTCATACAGCAGACGCAGCTTGCCGGCTTTGGCCGGGTCTTTGGTGTCTTTGGGGTACATGAAAATGCCGCCGCGAATCAGGATGCGGTGCACTTCAGCCACCATCGAGGCAACCCAGCGCATGTTGAAATCGCGCTCGCGTGGACCGGTTTTGCCTTCCAGGCATTCCTGCACGTAACGTTTTACCGGCGCTTCCCAGAAACGCTGGTTGGAGGCGTTGATGGCGAATTCCTTGGTGTCGGCAGGGATGCTCATATTGGGGTGGGTCAGTATAAACTCGCCCACATCGCGGTCCAGCGTGAAGCCGTTGACGCCCTGGCCGGTGGTCAGCACCAGCATGGTGGACGAACCGTACAGCGCGTAACCGGCGGCGACCTGCTTGGTGCCTGGCTGCAGGAACGACTCGGCGGTCGGCGCATCGCCTTCACCGGGGCAGCGCAGGATGGAGAAAATGGTGCCAACGGAGATGTTCACGTCAACGTTGGACGAGCCGTCCAACGGGTCGAACACCAGCAGGTATTTGCCGCGCGGGTACTGGCCGGGGATCTGGTAAACATCGTCCATCTCTTCCGACGCCATGGCGGCAAGGTGGCCGGCCCATTCGTTGGACTGGATGAAGATTTCGTTGGTGATAACGTCGAGTTTTTTCTGCGTTTCGCCCTGCACGTTTTCGGATTCCAGGCTGCCCATTACACCGATCAGCGCGCCTTTGTTCACGGCGTTGGAAATGACTTTGCAGGCGGTGACGATGTCATTCAGCAGCGAAGTGAAATCGCCCGTTGCGCCCTGAATCTGGCGCTGCTCTTCGATGATGAACTGGGTGATGGTGGTGCCGATATGCATGGCAAATCCTTCTTAAGTATATTCAGAAAAACTAATTGTATCAGATTGATGCCGCGCGACTTAATTGGTGGTGGTGCTGAGCTGGTCGCCGGGGGCGAAACTCCAGGTGCGGGTAATGCTCAAAATATCGGCTTTTTTACGGATATCTTCCGGGAACTGCGAATAGGGTGCGGCCAGCCGCACAATCGCCACCGCCGCCGCGTCCAATACTTTGGAGCCGGAACTGCGCGTCACTTCGACGTCTTCCAGGCTGCCGTCGGCCTTGATTGACACCGTCAGCTGCAGCTTGCCGTAGAGCTTTTGCGCACGCGCGGCTGCGGGATAATTCTGGTTGCCGATGCGCTCGACCTTGATGCGCCAGTCTTCGATATAGCGCGCGAATGCGTATTCCTGCGTGCGTGCGCCGATGAACAGGCGGCGCGGGCGTTTCTGGTAAGCGCTGAACTCTTGCGCGATCTGGGCTTCGAGCTTGGCCATTTCCAGGCTGCGCGCCATCAGACCCGGTGGTGTCGGGCTGGGATCGGCCGGGCTGTCATCGGCGGCTGGAGATTTGGCGGCATTGGGCACGCTCTGCGCGGACTTGAGCTGCGTCATGATCTGGCGCGCCTGTTCTTCCAGCTGCTTGACGCGCCGTTCGGCCTGCTGTGCACCCGCTTCGCGTTGGTCGAATTTCATCGCGGGCAATGGGCTTTTGGCACGCAGGTCGGCGTCGGTATTGCCGCCGCCGTCAAGATTGGCTTGCGCCAGCGCATCGGCCGTGAGCGGGCGGCTGGCGGATTTGCTGTTGACCAGCACCACCTCCAGCGGCGGGCTGGCGAAATTGGCCTCGTTGACCGGCGGCAGCTTGAAGTGGAACGCCATTAGCAGCAGATGAATCGCCAGCGACACCGCTAGCGCAATGCCGAACAGCTCGGTCAGGCCGAGGCTGAGGGCAAGCGGTTTGATGCGATGGAGCGCGGCGTTCATGGCGGCCATTTTAGCGCGCTTTATGGCGTGACGGGTTCGTCAGCAGCGGGTGCCACGTCGATGCGCTGGCGGAACGTGCACAGCAGTTCCACGTCGAATAAATCCACGCCGTCCACCGCCAGATTGACGCGGCTGCCGGGCGGCAATTCGGGCAGCGACGGCACGCGCGTGACGAACGGCAGGCCGTCCAGGCGCACCAGGTTTTCCTTGATCACGGCGGCGTTGATGTCGGTGATGTTCTCCTGGGTGAACCAGCGCAGGCACCAGTAGCGCTCCATGCGCCGCTGGAAGTCGTTGTAGGCGTCGTAAGCCAGTTCGAAATCGCGCAGCGCGATGTACAGCACTTCGGATTTTGGCGCATACGGCGGCGCGATGCCCTGCGCCAGCGCAACCAGTTGACGCTGGTTGACCAGATCGACATAGCGCCGCAGCGGCGAACTGGCCCAGGTGTATTGCGCCACGCCCAAGCCTACGTGTGGCGCGGGTTTGGTGCTCATTTTCACCTTGCCGTTCTGCTGCGTGCGGTACAGCGCCATGGTGTCGGTTTCGGCCAGCCAGCGCCCCCATTCCGAGTTGGCGTAGATCATCAGCTCCGACACCACGCGGTCGATCGGATTGCCGCGCGCACGGTCGGTGATGCTGACGCGGTCGTTTTCCACCTTGAAATTGTAATCCGGGCGTTGCGGCAGGTTGGGGTCGGGCGTTTTGCCGCGCGCCGCTTCGAGTGCGCCGGAAAAATGCCACAGCAGGTCGAGTTCGCGCTTGAACGGATAATCCACGCTGTCGTCGGCGATGCTGCCGGTGTGGAAGTGTGCTTCCAGCGTCTCGTGGCGCAGGTTGGCGGCGATGTGCACCTGTTCCAGACGGGTTTCCTGGCTCAACACCTTCCAGTCGCCGTCGCTCACTTCGACGTACATCGACAGCGCCGGACAGGTGTGGGTTTCGCCCAGCGTGTAATGGTGTATCGCGCCGTCCGGCAGCATGGTGATCTTGCCGCCGGGGTAATACACCGTGGACAGGCGGCGCGCAGCGATCTCATCCAGCGCAGAGCCGGGCGGGATGCCGAGCGCAGGCACCGCGATGTGGATGCCGACGCGCCAGTTGCCGTTATCCAGCGGCGTCACCGAAAACGCGTCGTCAATCTCGGTGGTGGCGGCGTCATCCATGCTGAAGGCGCGCACGTCGGCCAGCGGCAAGGTCGGCGGATCGGGCAGTTCGTGGGCGTCGCCGAAGCCGGTGCCGCGCGGGAAATACTCGCGCAGAAACGCGCCGAGGTGATAATCGTGGCTTGAGG
>DMQT01000267.1:13514-17795 GCA_003455595.1 Betaproteobacteria bacterium | reverse complement strand
GATGTGGATGAACGCCTCGTAACAGTTGAACAGCCCATGCCGTCCGGTAAGCAGGTAGCCCTCTAGCCAGCCCTCGCACTGGTGTTCGCTGAGCATCTCCATCACGCGCCCGGCGGGTGCGAGAAATTCGTCGTTAGCCTCTGTCGCCGCGTCCCATTGCCGTTGGGTCACTTCGAACAGCGCTTCAAATCCGTTGGAGAGCGTCTCGTCAGGGCCGAACACACGGAAATTCCGCTGCTCGCCGTTCAGCTTCGTAATGTCACGCAGGAACGGCCCAAGCACATGGGTGTCGCCGATGCCGGGCGCGCCGGGCACGGATACTTTGGCAGCATAATCGCGGAAATCCGGCATGCGCAGGTCGCGCAGCAGCGCGCCACCGTTGGCGTGGGGATTAGCTCCCATGCGTCGGTCGCCCTTGGGAGCGAGTTCGGCCAATTCCGGGTTCAGGCGGCCCTGCGCATCGAAGAGTTCTTCCGGTTGATAGCTCATCATCCAGTCTTCCAGCAGCTTGAGGTGTTCGGGACGTTTGTGTGGGTGGAGCGGTACCTGATGCGCACGGAACGTGCCCTCAACCTGTAATCCATCAACCACTTTTGGTCCTGTCCATCCCTTGGGAGACACAAGCACAATCATCGGCCAGCGCGGGCGTGTGGTGTTCTTCCTGTCGCGCGCGTCCTGCTGGATATCCTTGATCTGTTCGATTGCACAGTCTAACGCCTCGGCCATCGCTTCATGCATCAATGCCGGATCATCGCCCTCGACGAAAATGGGTGACCAGCCGTAGCCGCGGAGCAACTGTTCCAACTCTTCATCAGTGATACGAGCAAGCACGGTCGGGTTCGCGATCTTGTAGCCGTTGAGATGCAGGATAGGCAGCACCGCACCGTCGCTGGCCGGATCGAGGAACTTGTTGGAATGCCATGCGGTGGCCAGCGGCCCGGTTTCCGCCTCGCCGTCGCCGACGACGCAGGCCACGATCAGGTCGGGATTATCGAACACCGCGCCGAAAGAATGACTGAGCGAATAGCCCAGTTCGCCACCCTCGTGGATCGAGCCAGGCGTTTCCGGCGCAGCATGGCTGGGTATGCCACCAGGAAACGAAAACTGAAGAAAGAGTTTTTGCAGCCCCGCCTCATCCTGGCTGATATTGGGATAGATTTCGCTATAAGTACCCTCAAGATAGGTGTTGCCCACGACAGCCGGGCCGCCGTGGCCAGGGCCGGAGACGTAGATCATATCGAGGTCATATTTTTTGATGACCCGATTCAGGTGCACGTAAATGAAGTTCTGTCCCGGCGTCGTGCCCCAGTGGCCCAGCAGCATCTGCTTCACATCCGCGAGCACCAGCGGCCGCTTCAACAACGGATTGTCGTAAAGAAAGATCTGGCCGACGGAGAGATAATTGGCGGCGCGCCAGTAGGCATCCATCTTGTGGAGCAGTTCTGGGGAAACTGTTTTTGCCATCATGGTTTAATTCTCCTTGCGTATTTTTCTGCACGGCAAACCGGTTCAGCGCCCATCCAGTTTATCACCCGACTCAAGTTTGATCATGTGATCTACCGCCGCCTCCACACGGGCATCGGAACAAATATTACAAGCTCCCTTTGGTGGCATGGGACCATCACCTTTGATGGCGATCTGGTATAGGTAGTCCCGCCCCTGATCACGCAGAATCTGACGAACCCTCTGTTTGTTCACTTGCGGCGCGCCAAGAATGCCGGTGTTATGACAAGCATCGCAGTTACTCTCATACAGCTTGAGCCCGGCATCCATTTTCAGCGGCGTTTGCAAATCTTCCACTGGCGGTGATCTACTCTTTACCATCTTGAGATAGTCGGCAATGGCGAGCATGTCTTCGTGACGCAGATACCTCAGGCTGTTATGTTCGACATCGCTCATGGGGCCCAGCAACGCACCCCCCGTGGGTTTAACGTCGCGCATAAAAATATTGGTGACAGCGGTGAGCGGAAGGTGCTGCAATCCTTGCTCACTAATATTTGGCGCGTAGTAATCCTGCACAAAAGCGCCTGCCAGATAGTACGCTTTTTTCGGAACGCCCAGTGTATTCAGTTCGGTATGACATAAAGCGCAGTGGCCCGGCCCTTCAACGATGTACGCCCCCCGGTTCCAGCGTTCAGACTTTTTCGGATCGGGGCTGTATTGTCCCTTGTCGAAATCGAAATAGAGTAAACGCCAGCCAAATTGTAGCCAGCGGTAGTTGAACGGCCATTCCATCTGTGCAGGTTTATTGGTGTTCTTAACAGCGGGAATGCGATCCAGATAGGCCTTGATGGCGGCCACGTCCTCGCGACTCATTTTGTTGAAATAGTTGTAGGGGAATACGGGAAAATAATAACTGCCATCCGGGCTAATACCCTCCCTCACGGCAGTAACGAAATCTTCCTCACTCCAGTTGCCGATTCCCGTCGTCTTGTCCGGTGTGATATTTGGCGCAAATAGCGCGCCAAAGGGCGTGTCGATACGCAAACCGCCCGCGAAGGGCGCTCCCCGGTTCGCCGTATCCGTGTGACAGGCCATACAATCACCCAACTTCACCAGGTATTCGCCACGTGCAATCTGCGCCTTGTCGGCGCCCGCTTCAATATGAGCTGGAGGATATTCAGGATAGCTCCGGGAGATATTGTTGGCGACGGTGTCGGCGAAGAGTTCGGTGGCCAATAACAAGGCGGCAAACAACACCAGTAAACGCGCGCTCCACGCAATGAAGGATTGTTGATGATTGTCGTCCAAATCGAGTTTTCTTCTCTTTTTATCATTCATTATCATGCTCCATTCAAACAACTCACTGTTGTCTTACCCAGAAATTATTTTGCATCATTGCGCCCCTAATAATCCGCTCTCTTTTCACTTGAACATAAGCAGCGGATTGTCGCTGAGATAAGCATTCCCGACCACCGACAGATAGTTGGCGATGCGCCAGTAGGCGTCGACCTTGTGTAGCAGTTCTGGCGAAAGCGTTTTTTCTTCATGGATATATCTCCTATTTTTAACCGCAGCTGAGAACACAGAAACCGTGTTATCGAACATCTCAACGGGTTGGTACTCTATAAGTCGCCAAATACAACAGCAATGGATATGCCCAACCCCAATACCAGAAACGAGAGGGCAGTCATCCAATAGAGGATGCTGTTTGATACCGATTTCATATCACCTTCCATTGGAGCTTTGCTGTTGCGTTTTTCGCCGCTGGAGTGATCATGTTGCGGGGGACTGCCCTGCATACTTTCATGCGCTCCAAGGTTTGCGGACTCCCGCGTTGGTCGCATCGTCATCATGCCGTGCTTCATGTGCCGGGATACCAGCCACCAGTTCATCGGGTATGCGGTGATGAAACCGACCAGAAGCGCCATAGACATAACGAACCAGAATGCCGGCCCGGATGGATCGCGGCTTCCAGGAGTATTTGCTATGGCTAGCGTCATCACCGGCACCATGCCGGCCATCAGGAAGTTCATCGACAGCAACTCGGGAAAGAAAGCGCTGGAGAGCGCACGCCTGTATGAACCGCCTGCCATGTCGCGCATGAACAGCGCCTGGAAGACACTCCAGCCGAAGCCGAAGCCCAAAGCGTACTCCAGCGCAATATCCGTAACTAAGGGTAAATGGAACAGGCTGGCAATGACTGCACCGGTCAGGATGCCCACCCCATCGCCGGCCACACAATGCATCGTCGAACCCAGCACCTGTCTCCAGCGTGTCGCCACGTAACGCTCATGCAGCCCGGGCAAGGGTTCGCGACAACCCAGCATATACAGAAATAGACCCAACGGCCCCGTGTATGCAGTGAGCAATATGAATCCCCATTTTATGACCGGAGATGCCGGCGTGGATCGAATATCTATCACCACGAATAACAGGGATAGCGCGGTAAGCAGAAACCACAGCAGCATCACCCCGGCTAGCATTTTGCCGCTCCGGAGTTTTTATGCCTGACTGACTGAAGATACACCTCACCGGCCGATCGTGAGCGCATGATCATGCTTGGCCTGGTTTATGATCAAGACCACCAGAAAAACTACCACCAATATGCCTATCACTACCCCAATACCCCCACCCAGCAAGCCATTCATCCATCCGTTTGCATAATCCATCATAATCAATCTCCTTTTATTTAGCTACCCATCACCTATCATCTGCCGATCAGATGATTTACGTTTTTGCTGTACTGTTAGTTTTTATTTTCAGCATCCGCGCATTGATTGCCACGATCACCGTGCTTGCGGCCATCAGTGCTGCGCCCACGGCGGGGGTGAGCACCAC